>JAITAC010000068.1 GCA_031284345.1 Holosporaceae bacterium
ATGGCACACAACACGAGCCTCTCCGCATATCATATTACCCCAGGTGTCCTAAAAATTCGTTAATTTGCAAAAATTTTTTAGCGTTAACGGAAATTTTACATTTTTCTGGTAATATGGTACCTGGTGGAATAGGTGCCGGCGCGCAGTGCCAGGGATTAACAGTCGAACGAAGAGCCTTAACGAACGGATGATCTCAACGCACGAATCGAAAACCTCAGCTGCAAGCAATCAAAATAGGATTTCTGAGCCATGCCATGTTTATCGGCAATGTTACCGTCGGACGGATTCTGCAACACACTGGTTTTACAGCGTATTTTGGTTTTTTTCATCAGGTTTTTTGGCAGGCAAGTTCTTTTTCACCGACTATCATTTTATCAGAAAGATGTAAAATTCTCGTTAACGGCAAAAATTTTTATAAATTTTAGATATAATAAATATGGAGTATATACCTCAGAATCAAGGTCTACTGGAATTCGTTGGAAGCAGATCGACAACAAAACATCCTCCTGCAGCACTTTCCCTAATGCGTCTACGCACAAACATCAGATTGCCTAGTAAACCAAAAAAAATACTAAAAAAACATTGATTATATGTTTACTTGTCATTATATCTCTGCTATAAGTTAAACATGGAGATTAAAATATGTTGAAGTTTATTATAGGAATTCTTGCTGTTATTGGTGTACATTTTGGAGTTTTAGCTGATCCAACTCCGGAAACAGTAATCATAAGTACTGTACCTCATGTTTCAGTTACGGTTAACAAATCTGACGTTAACGACGACGACGCCAACATAACCATAAGTTCGGCCAGCACCTGTGGCAATGATGTCACATATCGTTTCGATATCAGCGCCATCAATGATGGAAAGGATAATTACCTGCAGAGCAGATATCTGTATCTGAGGCCAGGAAAAAGTTCCCAAGAGTGGGCTACACACCTAATCGGAGTATACGATAAAAACGATGACGTAAAATATCGCCTAGACGTTTACAAAAATGACGCCAGTGTAGCTTCCGTAGAAATTTCCGCCAAGGGCATAAAAAAACTTTCCAAGTAACTCGAAAATACCGCCAAGTATTTTTCGGTGCCAAACAAGTTATCTAGTATTAGCAGTTATAAAAAATAATATTTTCGCAGGTGGTCCGATGGCAGCAATCGGACTAGCCTGCAATTTTATGACTCTAGGATGCGTTTCTTTAGACAATTTTTTTTATAGCATGATGTGCATATGAATCTGTTTCGCATGTCACATGACGAAACTAAAAGATAATCTATTTTTTCTAAAAGAAAGCTTGGAATAAGTTTAAAAATGTATTAAAAAGCTACCATGAGTAATTTTTTAATACCAGAAAAGCAGAAAGAGTTTGGAAACAACACAAGAAAGAATAGGATCTGCGCACAGCAGATCGTATCAAAGCAGTATTGACGTCGAAAAAATATCAATCATATACGAAGATTTTTATTTCATGAAGAATACGACGATCAAAAAATTCACAGCCTATATCACAAGTTGCAGATCAAGGAGAAATGCAACTTCTATCATGCAAAAAAAAGCCCTAAAACACTTGAATTATCTGCCGTAATACGAAAAGCAACAGCCTTCTAAAAATACCCAAAAATACGCTACTTTTTTATACATTCTCCAAAGTTATCCACAAAGTTATCCACAGCTTATGTTAGTTTTTTCTCCCCATATATTCCTTTGGCTACTGAGATTCATAAATTTTTTTTAATATATAATATGAATATTCGCATCTCGTATTGATTCATTTTTGCTTATGTGTTACGCATATGTGATTATCGAGATCCGAGAATTTTCTACGACATAAATATCAATGAAACGCGGATATCGGCAGTTGCGTATGTATTTTCAGGCACGGACGCTTAGCTCAGCGGCAGAGCATTACCTTCACACGGTAGGGGTCGCAGGTTCAATCCCTGCAGCGTCCACCATTGGATGACTATTTACTATGTACAGAATAGAAGAGCGAATCATATCGTGGCTTTTGGATTTGGTAAAAAAAGTCACAGGAAAGCATTTTTTAGTGTTTGTGCCGTCCATTTGGATGATAATTTTTTTTATATGTCCATGTTTAATTCTCATTAAAATAAGTTTTTCAGATAGTTGGATTGCCTCTCCCCCATACACGTCGATTGTGGACATGGTATCCGACTACACGCTGCAGATTCGTCTGAATTTGGGAAATTATCTGGTATTGTTTACCGATGAAATGTACATACGCGGATTCATAACATCCATTATAATAGCCGTAGCCTCCACCATATGCTGTTTGATCATAGGTTTTCCTATGGCTTATGCCATAGCGAGATCGTCCAAAAAGTACCGGAGTATACTGCTGATGCTGGTTTTAATGCCGTTTTGGACGTCATTTCTCATTCGAGTGTATGCCTGGATCATGCTTTTGAGTCCGTGCGGATTCATCAACACGCTGCTAATGAAATTGGATTTAATTGACGCACCATTGCAACTGATGAACAATTCCTATGCCGCTTGCATTGGGATCATATACGCCTATTTGCCATTTATGATTTTTCCATTATATGGAGCCATTGAGAAAATCGACTATTCGCTACTGGAAGCAGCCTATGATTTAGGTAGTACGCCCATAAGAGCGTTTTTTGCTATTGTTGTTCCGCTAGCAGCTCCGGGAGTATATGCCGGAACGGCGTTGGTATTTGTGCCGGCCATTGGCGAGTTCGTCATACCGGAGCTACTGGGAGGAGCGCAGACGCTAACCATAGGACGTTTAGTTTGGAACGAATTTTTTGGAAATATGTCCTGGCCAACGGCGGCGGCGTTATCTATTATTCTACTTATTTGCGTTGTATTTCCCATAGTGCTGGCCAAAAAGCGCGAGGAAATCAATTTATTGGCGAAGGAGTAAGGTAATGCGAACAAGGTGGCTGAAAATAGTGCTAGCCATGGGATATCTATTCCTGTATTTTCCATTGATTTGCATTGTCATTTATTCCTTCAATGAGTCGAGATTCGTTGCTGTGTGGTCTGGATTTTCTCTAAAATGGTACAAAGCGTTATTTTCGGATCCAATTATGTTGCGAGCCACAGTCACCAGCCTAAAAATAGCCTGCATATCTGCCACGGTATCGGTAATATTCGGCACCATTGCCGCCATAGTGATAACACGACTTCCGGTATTTCGGGGAAAATCGTTTTTTATAGGTACCATTACAGCTCCTCTGGTTATGCCGGAGATAGTTATGGGATTGTCACTGCTTATGCTCTTTGTGGGCATGGAAAAATATTGCGGATGGCCCAACGGCCGAGGCACCACCACTGTCATAATTGCGCACATTACCCTAACGTTATCCTATGTAACAATGGTTGTGCAGGCACGACTGCAGGATCTAGATCGATCCGTCGAGGAGGCGGCTCTGGATCTTGGTGCTTCTCCGCTAAAAGTATTTTTCGTTATAACTCTCCCCATGATATTACCTAGTATTGTTGTCGGATGGCTGCTATCGTTTGCTTTATCGTTGGACGACATGGTGATAGCAAGTTTCGTTGCCGGTCCCGGATCAACCACGCTTCCCATGATCGTGTTTTCCAGTTTGAGATTCGGCATATCTCCGGAAGTTAATGCTCTAGCAACTATTTTGATGACTGTGCTATCAATTGGCGTCATAATATCCGCCGTATGCGTATACAAAAAACAAAATTATAGAAATCATGCATGAGGTAGTGGAGAAAAAAATATGAAACCATATATTATTGTATTCGGCAATGAAAAAGGAGGCACTGGAAAATCAACGTTGGCTGTACATGTATCCGTTTATCTGCTGAATTTGGGTTTTCGAGTAGGCACCATAGACGTCGACGCTCGACAGGGAACATTTACCCAATACCTAGAGCATAGAAAAGCTTCCTCATTAAATCTTGAGTTGCCGCAGCATATGGCCATTATCCAAAGTCAATTTGAAGACAGAGAAAAAGCCAGAATGGACGAATATGAGCGCTTCTGCCAAGTTCTGCAGCCCATGTCCACCTGCGATTATGTGGTGATAGACACTCCCGGAAATGATACATTTCTCTCGCAGGTAGCTCATTCGTCTGCGAATACCCTTATTACTCCGTTGAATGAAAGCTTTGTGGATCTGGATGTGTTGGTAAAAGTATCCGCAGACAATCTCAAAACAATGCGTCCGAGCATCTACGCAGAAATGGTATGGAATCAAAGAAAAGAAAGAGCAAGAAAAGGCCTAAAACCCCTCGACTGGATCGTGGTAAAAAACCGCCTCAATACGTTCTACAGCAAAAATAGAGGTGACATTAACATTGTGCTGGAAGAATTATCCAAAAGAATAGGATTTAGACTAGGAGTTGGTTTCTCCGAACGAGTTATTTTTCGCGAATTATTTTTGTCGGGTATGACCCTGCTGGATATGGAAAATACTGGACATTCGCTGAGTTTATCTCATGTTTCCGCAAGACAGGAACTTCGGGAACTAATTGATTTTATGAAATTACCCTGCCAAATGGCCGCTTAACTATGTTATTTTGTAATTTTGGAGTTAGCTTTGTCATATATGGTGCAAAAATTTGGCGGAACGTCTGTCGCAACGCTAAATAGAATAAAAAACGTCGCTGCCATAGTTTCCCAAACGAAGGAAACTAATCCGAATATCATTGTGGTTGTGTCGGCAATGGCTGGAGTAACCAATAAATTTGTGCAATACGCAAATGGCATGAACTCCTACGAGGGAGATCCGGAATACGATAGCGTCGTTTCTTCAGGCGAGCTGGTTACCGCCGGACTAATGGCAATGGCTCTCTGTAATGCAGGACTGCGAGCTCGATCCTATTCCTCCTGGCAGGTGCCAATTTTCACCGACGATACTTTCGGCCGCGCCGTTATTCAAAGTGTGGAAGCATCCCATCTGCTGGCAGACATGAACAGCGGAATTACACCGGTAGTATGCGGATTTCAGGGCGTTAGTCTTGATAATCGCGTGACGACACTCGGACGTGGCGGATCCGACCTAACCGCCGTCGCCGTTGCCGCCGCCGTGAACGCCGACATCTGCGAAATATACTCGGACGTAGATGGCGTCTATACGGTGGATCCTAATTTGTATCCGGAATCTAAATTGCTGGAGCACATAAGCTATCAGGAAATGCTGGAAATGGCGTCTCATGGGGCAAAAGTCATGCAGGAGCAGTCGGTCGCCTATGCCGCCGAAAAAAATGTGAAAATCCGCGTCGCCTCCAGTTTTGCCCCCTGCAAGGGTACCATCATCTCGAAAAAAAATTCCGGCAAAAGAATTTGCGGGCTGGCGGTCATTCCGCATTTGGCGCAGATCAAAATCAGCCATAAAAATCCCGATAATCTCCCCCAATTAATAGACCTACTGGAAAAAAATTTCATCTATGGGAATATTGTTGCCCAAAATTTTAAAAAAACTAGTCTAATGGTGGACAAAAAAAAAGCCATTTCCGCCATTAATCTCCTGAAACAATGCGATGGCGTCACCTGCGCAAAACAAGAAATCGTGCAGCAGCCTGTGGCAAAAATAAGTGTAGTTGCCTCAAATAATTCCGAAGACGTCACAAAAGACTTGGTAAAAGAATTGGAAAAGCATAAAATGGAACCGTTTCGCTATTCCACCAATGCCCGCGGTACCAATCTGATTATTGCCGGCGATAAGTTGGCCGAAACAATAGCCCTGTTACATAAATATTGCGAGTTGGACAAATGAAAAAATATGCAAAAATCCGGAAAATGATGGAACGTAGCTGCCAAATCCTCGGATCAGATTACGCGATTCTCGGTGGAGCCATGACCTGGATTTCGGAATCAAATCTTGTGTCCGCTATGTCGAACGCCGGGATGTTTGGAGTTCTGGCCTCCGGAGCCATGGACGGAGATCTCCTGAAAAACGAAATCACACTTACCCAATCGAAAACAAATCGTAATTTTGGTGTGAATCTCATTCTCATGAATCCAAAATTGCAGGACCTCATTGACGCCTGCGGCGAAAAAAAAATCACGCACGTGATACTGGCTGGCGGAATCCCGGATAAAGAACTGTTGAATAAAATTCATTCCTATGGTATGCAGGCCTTTTCTTTTGCTCCTTCGCTGTCCCTAGCCAAAAGACTCTTTCGCCATGGACTGGACGCCCTCATCATAGAAGGTAGCGAAGCCGGAGGACACGTTGGCCCCATATCCACCATGGTCCTGCTGCAGGACATTATGCTGAACATCAGCGAATATCCCGTTTTCGTCGCCGGTGGCATATTGCGGGGAGAACTCTTTGCCAGCATGCTGCTGCTAGGAGCCGCAGGCTGTCAGTTGGGAACGGTATTTGCCTGCGCAAAAGAATCCATCGCTCATGAAAATTTCAAAAAAGCACTGCTAAGAGCAAGCGCAAAAGACGCCATAACTCCGGTTCAATTGGATAAAAAATTTCCCGTCGCTCCGGTGCGTGCCATAGAAAATCTCGGAACCGCCGAATTTATGACTAAACAAAAAGAAGTGCTCCGAAAATTCGAAAATAACGAGGTATCGCTGGAAGAAGGACGCCTATCGCTGGAACATTTCTGGGTTGGCGCTTTGCGGAGAGCAGTCCAAAACGGCGATGTCGAGCGCGGATCACTTATGTCCGGCCAAATCGTCGGCGTCCTGAAAGAAGAAAAAAGCATCGACGATATCATAGATACTATTCTCCTGGAAGCGGAAAATTTTCTAAATAAAATAAAAGAAACCATTGAAAGATAATCGCATATCTGATCTCAATTCTGATCTCAATCTGGATAAAATACCGCTTTTATTTTATTTTCTACGTCAGCGGCCACAAATATAATTTTTTGGGACGACCGGCGTCCGAAAGTTACACTGCAATTGGACCTACCTACGTTCAAAAATGATGCAATAACATCTTCTAAAGCTTCGTTTGCTTCTCCATTCTGGGGAACTGCCCTGACAGCCACCCGAATGCGGTCTCCACTGAGGCCGAGTACCTCATTGCGAGAAGCTTTGGGCACGACTTTTACCTTCAAATATACGCCATTTTTGGATTTTTCGTAACAGAGACTGCCTTTAAAATTCTTGCACATGAAATTAGTCATAAAAATAAACGATTGGTAATATCAAAATATTTCAGCAATTCGACGCCATAAGGATTGATGCACATATTCACCTGCCACATTTTTACGCCGGCTTTCATGGATTGTCGCACTGCGTCTCCGATGATTCTATTTTGTTCCGTTTGCTTCGGAGGAGTAAAAATCGGAGCATCGTACACAAAACACAATAGCATAAGTGCATTTTCGTTATCTTGCAATCTATTTTTGAGCTCTGTGATGTGCCGTACGAATCTTTCGGGAGAACTGATACATTTGGTGGCGTCCGGACGATCCCCCTCTGCAAATGCAAGAAATTGCAGAGGCATTTTGACTTCCACGTAGGTATTTTCTATTTTAAAATCCAGTTTGGAAGTGCCGATTTTTTGTTCCCGGAGGATTGCGGAACCATTTTTTACAATTTCCTCCAGTACGTTGTGGCGAAAAAAATGCTCGACGTAGCGGTTTACGGCATTTTGATTTATTCCGATCCAGGATTTTGTTTCACTAATGGAAATTGCTTCTACGGTGTAGGGGGTTTTTCTTTTTTGGTCTGCTGATTTCGATAGGAGACAGGGAATTTTATCAAATATAATATTCCCGATTTTTCCCGTACTGGGACAGTGACACAAAAAGACATCACCGTCTTTTTCTACCTGCATTAGGAATCGATTCGGACGAGAGATTATTGTTGCCTGTTCGAGAAATGGATTAAATGGATACATTTCGAAGTTTTTTTCGTTTTCATTTTTCGCATTATATGACGGAAATTTTTTTTTGAGATTATTTTCGTACAAAGCATTCTTCCAGTATTTTGCAAATTTTATATCAAAAGCATTGGAGAGATTGCAGCTGCTCTCCTAACGCCAACAAATCACGGAGGCTCACTGATGAGTTCGTATTCCACCGGGCGACTAGACTATCATTGCGAAATTCATTCGTTTTTGCAAGCTCTAAGAAATTTGCCGCCAGCGCACAGCTTGGGATTGTAAATATGTGAAATAAGCCTCAAAATCAGGATATTCCAGAATTCGCATGATGGTAAGATAGTCTCAAACTCATATATATCAGAATCCGCAGGGTAGTGAGCTCAAATATCAAAAAATAAAAAATCTTCGCATATAGACGCTGAATATCAAATAAGTAACTATAGATTAAACAACTTACATTATGCTAACATCATACGAGATTAAAAAGCGTCAGAGAAAAAATTTCATGATATAGAGAGAATAATTCAACACATGAATCTATGGTTTTACAATGAAAATACATTTTATTTGCTCATGCAATATTAAATCCAGAAGCGCTTTTGATTATATGGTGGGAACCTACGGACAATCAGAGCTGGAATCTGCCGATTGCATAGTTGTGTTGTCCGGTGATGGCATGGTTCTGAGGGCTTTTCACGAAACAGCAGAGCTCGGAATTCCCGTATACGGCATGAACAGAGGAGGCATAGGTTTTCTCACAAATACATATCGGAAAGAAAATCTAATCGAAAGAATAGAAAAAGCTTCTCCATTGAAAATTCATCCCATAAGAGTGATGGCGGAAAGGCAAAACGGCGAAACATTCAATACCATAGCCGTAAATGAGCTGTATCTTCTCCGGGAGACTCATCAGACCGCCAAAATCAGAGTAAAAGTTGATAACATTTTGAGAATTCCCGAATTGGTCTGTGATGGTATTATTGCGGCAACCTCCACCGGCAGCAGCGCCTATAATTACTCGGCCAACGGTCCGATAATACCGACCGGATCACGGCTGATGGCTCTTACACCCATAAGCTCTTTTAGACCGCGCGGCTGGAGAGGAGCGCTGTTGTCGGCGGATACGGTTCTGGATTTTGAAGTGATAGATCATACCAAAAGACCCGTATGCGCAGTAGCAGACTACGTCGAATTCAGATGCGTATCAAAGGTCAGAGTATATGAAGAAAAAAATATGCTCCTGACATTGCTGTTTGACGAAGAAAGCGAATTGCAGAAAAAAATTCTGGAAGAGCAATTCGCCACATAAATTTACCAAAGGAGTGTTGGGAATGTGCTACGATGGAGTGTCAGGCTATCACCTTCGTGATGCTTTTGCGAAAACCATAAATGCTCAGGAAATGGCAAATATGGCCTCTTCCGCACTGGATGCTTTCTATGAGAATTTTCAAAAAGTACATTCGCCTGGCTTTGCTTTGGAGCTGCTGAACGTCGATGATGTGAACGCAATTGGATCAGTATGGAACGTTGGCGACCCACTAATCTTGCACGAAGAAGAATTCATAGAAAAAATAAATGCGGTCTATGCGTTCATGACAAACCTCAGGGAAAATTTAAAAAATACTCATATTTGGGCAGCTGAATCCAATACGACAGCGATGGAATCTGCGAAAATATTTGAGCAATCGGCAAAACTTGTGGATAAAAAATTACGCACACTGGAACTATTGCGCGATTGTACAGATTTATATTTGCTGTGGCGTTTGTTTACCGCGAACTTTTTGGATGTGGATGTTCATGGAACCTACGCCGGCAAAATACTTAAACTTTATTCCCACTGCTGTGTAACTGCCATTAAACACCATCTCGCTAAGGATACTGGCGTGAAGAAAAGCATAGCTGCCCTTCGTGATTTTCTCTCGGACGCTGCATTATATATGTTGCCCGAAACTGCATTAGCAGCCAGTGTCGAATTTGCACAAAAATATTCTACCTATGCAAACGTCATTGCAGAATTGAAAAAAACCAAAAGATATTATCAAAAAAGGTGTGTGTAAATATTATACCCCATAAAAAATCAGCATCGACAATTCTAATTTTGTAGCATTCAACGAATTCCGGTAGGCCTTTATTCTTGAGATCTATTCTCCATATTTATTGTATTTTATGAATTGACAGCACGTTTTTGTAGATATTCGGATCGCTTGCGTATGGCTCCGATAGCGTCATTCAAAGTTATGGTCATAATGGTCTCTGGATTTTTAATTGATATATATTTTTCCCTAAACAGTATATAAGGTCCATATCGTCCTATGCCTACTTTTACCTCGTCGCCTTCGTAAATTCCCAATGTCATAGGTAATTTCAGCAGCCACAGCGCGGTATTTAGGTCGACGCCTGCAGGAGAAATAAATTTTGGAATGGAGACACGCGCTGGTTTGGCAGTTTTTTCCTTTTTTGCAGATGATTTTTTGTCGGTTTTTTTCTTTTTTGTAGATGACTTTTCGTCAGTTTTTTTCTTTTTTGTAGATGGTTTTTCGTCGATTTTTTCGATCTCATTATCATTGATTTTTATTTCCGGCTGCTTAACGTCCTTCTGGAGGTAGATTCCATATGGACCTTTGCGCAGTGTGATTTCGGCGTTGTCAGCGGGATCTACTCCGAGGAATTTAGGATATTCCGACAATTCGACCATGGCGGCATTGTCACCTTCGGCCGTTTGGGCAGAGGAATCCAGTCGCTGAACATAGCTGCATTCCGGATATCTGGAACATCCCAAAAATGATCCGTATTTGCCTATTTTCAGACTGAGCTCGCCGATTTTGCACTCCGGACAGACTCTGTTTAAAGATCCGTCTTCATTGGATTCAAATAGAAACGATCCCAGCGCTTCGTTTAGCCGATCTATGACATTCGATATGGTGATTTCTTTCGTGTTACTGACATAGCAGCAGAATCCGTTCCAAAAATCCCTCAACAGATCCAATTTCGATTTGCTGCCGTTGGAAATATCATCCAGCGACTGCTCCATATCCGCCGTAAAACCGTATTCCAGATACTTATCAAAAAAACTCATGAGAAACGAAGTAACTAGCCGTCCACGAATTTCCGGCACAAAGTATTTGTTTTCGAGTTTAACGTATCCTCTGTCCCGGAGAACTTGCAAAATAGTGGCATAGGTAGACGGACGGCCAATTCCCAATTCCTCTAGCTTTTTCACAAGACTCGCTTCGGAAAATCGCGGCGGCGGCGCCGTAAAATGCTGATCGGCATCGATGCATTTGGTTCCCACTGTGTCATTTTTGGCCAGCGGTGGAATAAGCCTCTGAGCTGCGTCCTCGTCCGCGTTTTCAGACTCATCTTTCCCTTCGACGTATACCTGAAGAAATCCTTCAAATTTTATTGTGCTGCCAACGGCACGAAATATATTTTCTGCCGTTAGCGTATCGGAAATATCCACCTGCACCTGATTGAATTCCGCCGACGACATCTGGGACGCTATGGCGCGCTTCCAAATGAGAGTGTAGAGCCTATACATATCAGACGAAATTTTTCCGCTAAGCATTTCCGGTGTAATATCAGCGTCTACAGGACGAATGGCTTCGTGCGCTTCTTGCGCATTCTTGACTTTGGTTTTGTAGATGCGAGGCGCGTCCGGTAAAAAATCTTTTCCGTACTTGCCGGATATCAAATTTCGAATTTTTTCAATTGCTTCCTTCGACAAATTTATGCTGTCGGTTCTCATATAGGTAATGAGGGCAATGGTCTCGCCTCCGACGTCCACTCCTTCGTACAATTTTTGCGCCACCTGCATGGTTTTTTTGGCGGAAAATCCAAGCTTGCGGAACGCTTCCTGCTGCAATGTCGATGTTATAAACGGAGGAGCCGGATTCCGTTTTACGACTTTTTTTTCTACGGAAGTTACAACAAAACTTTGGGAAAGTAGAGCATCCCTCATCTCATGCGCTTCTTGTTGATTTTCTATGGCGAATTTACTTAATTTTTTTCCCTTAAAATGAGAAAGTTTTGCGGGAAATGTTTTTTTATTTTTGGCGGTGAATTCTGCTTCTATGGTCCAATATTCTCTGGTTTCAAATTGCTCTATTTCGGTTTCTCTGTCGACGATAATGCGCAGCGCCACCGACTGCACCCTGCCGGCAGAGCGACTTCCGGGAAGCTTTCTCCATAAAATTGGAGAGAGCGTGAAGCCCACCAGATAATCCAGTGCACGACGAGCCAAATAGGAATCTACCAAATTATTGTCGATATCTCGCGGATGAGCTATGGCTTCTTTTATGGCATTCCTAGTGATTTCATGAAATACTATTCTTTTGACGGGAACGCGCAGGCTTGTTCTCAATACTTCCTTCAGATGCCAGGAGATAGCTTCGCCTTCACGGTCAGGATCGGTAGCCAGCAGCAGCTCATCGCAGGATTTTAGCAGGCTGGATATCTCGCGAATGCACTTAGTGCCGCTAGAGCTGATTTCCCAGGTCATGGAAAAATCATCTTCTGGCTTAACGCTGCCGTTTTTTGCCAATAAATCCCGAATATGACCGTAGCTGGCCACCACTGTGAAATCATTCCCCAGATACTTATTGATAGTTTTTGCTTTCGCTGGAGATTCAACTATTACTAGACGCATTTTATATTCCTGTGCTTGTATTTCCAATACCGTTGCTGCATGAAATATTTTCCGTAAAAACGATACAAACCGCCAACATTTGTGCCAGAACGCAAAACTACGAAACACTTGGCGCACAGAAGGAACCTAACGATGGTCCAACTAAGTTGACTGGAAAAATCCTTTTAGCAATGGTTTCTCTTTATCTCTCATATCATAAATAGTAGATAAGAACTAGTATCTTGGCTGGAAAAAAATGGAATTCTTGCGAAATTGGCGCTCCCGCGCTGATACTGCATTAAAAAAATCGTTGATGGTTTTTCGTCCCCTAGATGATCTCAAACTCGAGGGGCAAAAATTGGCAAAAATTAATAAACGAACATAGTTAAAATATTTCTGTGTGTGACAGAGTCCCTAGGGTTGTGAGATTAACAACCATTTTTGCATTTGCTGATATCTTTGAAATATATTGCCTTGGTCGTGTATTTTCTTATTTCGTTAGAATTTAGCGGCTGTTTTGGATCAGTCGTTGAATCTTTAGTTTCGGAAGCATATGTCTTTATTTTGTAATTGATCGGAACGTTGTCACCGATGCCATTGTGCCCAATTTTGTAAGTCGATCTTTGCTGCAAATATGTTTTTACCGGATGTTGCTTTGGTCGCGCAATTTTTTTTATGGCAGGCCCTACCGAATCACCATTAATATTTTGGATTTTTACGGTGTATAGGAAGTTGGTGATATTGCTGTTTTTGGCCCATTTTCTGCCGTTGAAGCGTTTTTTGGCATTTTGTTGGGAATCGGAGTCATCATCATCGGAGTCATCATCGTCGGAGTCATCATCGTCGGAGTCGTCGGAATCATCTGAATCGTCGGAATCATCGGAATCGTCGGAGTCGTCGGAGTCGTCGGAATCGTCTGACTCATTAGCATCATCGTTTGATTTACCACCGTCATTGTCATTGTCATTTCCGGAAGTATCATCGAAATCTTCTGAAGAATCGTCATTAGCGCCGGAATTTTTGTTGCGTTTAGTAAGCTTCTTTTCGAGCCTTTTTACCTTATTATTGAGCTCAATAACTGCTTCTCTTATTTCCTGATTGTTGTGATTTATGCCGTTTGACGCATTACTGCCGAGTCCGAGAATGTCATCTACTTTACGATCGATTTTTTCTTTCCGATTCTTGTTCATGTGAGAACCGTGTTTATCATTGCCATCGTTATCGTCGTTTTTTTTATGATTATCTTTTGCTGATAAAGAATTATGAACGTTACCGATAGCAACGCCTCCCATAAGTCCCCATAATAAAATACGGGATATGCTTTTTTTACTACTAATGATCATAATAGGATATTGTGACATTAATGTATTACAATTTGATTAATAACGTGTTTTTCACACGTAAAGTATTTTTTCTATATACGATATGCAACTCGGAATCAAGTCTATTATGTTCAAATGCTAACCACACTACTGATTCTGAGATATTTTTTATGTTTTTATGTTTTATTGTATTTACAGCCTCCCCTCCCCTCCTGTGGTGCGCGACATGAATTCCCCCACACAGTATGGTATCGAAATTATCTTAAAAATTTGTTAATTTTCAATTTTGTTTCGCCGTTAACGAAAATTTTACATTTTTCTGATACTATGCGAGCTGGTGGAGGAGGTGCATCGCGGCGCCAGAGGCTAAAAACCCAATAGAAAAAACGTAAAAAAATAAATAAAAAGTGAAAATGCCTTTCAAAATCAATGGATTCCATGATCCGTAGCGGAGTGAGCTTTTCCACAGATTTTAGTTGCTTAAAATAATGTGAAAATGTTATGATCTATAGATTTTAGTCAAAGGTATCATCAAGACTAGAAAATTTTTTTTCGATGATATTGGCGCTGTAATAATAGAAAGAATTAAACCATGAGCGAAATATACATACGAATATTGAAGCACAACGAGATTAATTCTAAAGTCCTACGCAAGTGCCTTCGGAATAAAATCCAAGATATCGATAGCCTCTAGAAACAATTTAAAGGAAAATACAATGTCCATAAGTCATGAAAATGAATCGTTTGAACCTCTTTCTAATAAAGAAATTGATGAGTTGAAAAGTATTCTTAGCTCTCATCCCAATGCGCCAAGCTTCGAAATTGTAGATGGTTTCTTTGTGGGATCACTCTGTTCTCCGTATGAATTAACGGCGAGCTCTTGCATACCAAAAATCATAAGCTCAATGCCAGAACCTTCCAGCAAAGACCCAAGCTCGATTGCTTGTGCGTTGATGGTACGCTATTGGTATAACGTCGAAAACCGTCTGCAAAGCGGAGATTTCAAACCTATTTTTGGAGACGGTCCAAATAGAGGAGCAATTTGGGCGCAGGGCTTTATGCAGGGAATTGACTTAAGTGAATCTGATCTGGACGAGCTGGCGAAAGACGAAGAAACGTCCATGTTACTCATACCATTTTTGTCTTTGGCCTACAGTGGCTTGCCTTACGAAGATCAGAAACGACTTGGGCTGAAAGGTGAGTCGGATTTTGATATTCTGGAAATAACTCCTGAACTAAAGAAAGAATTAATTGAAGTGTTGCCATATAGTGTGATGACGCTGTATAGCATGTTCGGCAATGATCTAGACGATGACGACGACTGTGACGATGACGACTGTGACGACGACGACGACGACTGCGACTGCGACGACGACGACTGCAACTGCGACGACGACAAATGCGACTGCGACAATGACAACGGCGACGACGACAACGAAGACGATATTGTCCAAAAACCAAGACGTCATATCAAGGTCGGCCCAGATGAACAATGCCTCTGCGGTTCCGGTAAAAAATTTAAAAAATGCTGCCTGAATAAAACTGAAAAATAATTAATACATGGAAGCACCACTGGAAAATAATAATCTTGTCAGTCTTCGAGGTCAGTTGGAGAGCATTACCTATGAGAATAACGAAAATGACTACATCGTAGCTAAAGTACGAGTCTCCGAATACAAAGAACTAGTAACAATCGTCGGAAATATTCCTTCCCCCATTCCCGGAGAAATTCTTGATATGTCCGGCGAGTGGTGCGTTCATCCGAAATTCGGAAAACAGTTTAAAGTCATATTCTGCTCCTGCTTGGTTCCATCATCGGTGCTGGGAATTGAAAAATATCTCGGCTCCGGACTCATCAAGGGCATCGGGCCGGTTATGGCCAGGCGCATTGTGGCGGCATTCGGGGAGAAAACACTTTCCATCATTGAGGAAGACGGCGGAAAACTGCTTGATGTGCCTGGCATAGGGCAAGCCCGTGTGGGCATGATAACCAGAGCGTGGCAGGAGCAGAAGGAAATACGCGCCGTGATGCTGTTTCTGCAAAGTCACGGCGTAAGTTCCGCCTA
>JAITAC010000039.1 GCA_031284345.1 Holosporaceae bacterium
ACACAAGTGGTGCCGCCACGTTCTAATTTATATATATCATTGCGGCAATCTGTTCTTATTATGTATTCAATATCAAAACGCATGGAGTATTTATTGCTGATGGCCTTTTCCATACCCAATCCAATTGTCGGAACAAGCTTGGACATAGACAACTTGGTATTCTCGTATTCCATTTTTATTTTTACATGAGAGAGCCCGATCTTTCCAAAAAACAATAGATCATTTTTGCTGGAAGAATATCCCACTCTGAATCCAAATGATGGTACGAGCCCATTGTGATTGAATTTTACGGCGACTTCATTAACATTACTTGTATTGCTTGCTGCTTTTGCGAGACTCATATTCAGCTCGCCTCCCAAATATACGGGAATACCATTGAGCATTCTACCGCTACCAAAGTACAGATTTCCCACTATATGACTTATCTTTTTGGTTACATCGTTTTTGGTGGTAAAATTTGTGGCGTTATCAATATCTAATAAATATCCGCAGCCAATGCCGAGAAACATGCGATTAAAATGATCGTTGTTGCATTCATAATCGCTATCGGAGTATTCTGGGCAGTAATCTTCGATTGCATGGACATTATCATAGATACACATAGCATTACCAAAAATTACTGTGAATAATATTAATTTTTTCATAACCGAATCTCCCCGCAAAACAAAACACAGCGGAAGACTACTAGATTTTCATCGAAAAAGCAACCAAAAGACTTATTTATAAGTTGTCTAAGTTCAAAAAGATATTAGACCTTTTTCGAAACCTTCGTTCTTCCGGTAATTTTTGCGTAGCTCCGGTGCTCAAATCATCACGTACATCAAGTACGCTGCGGTTCTGCGTTCCGTTGGCTTCTAAAAATTCATCTGAATTACTCGGTTTCGAAAGATGTCTATTCATTCCGTCTCATATTTCTTTGAACGTGGACATCTCAACCGTCTAAAATTGCCTTTCTAAAAAATCCTCCCCAGGCTTGATTGGTGAGCAATTCCTACGGGGAAAATGTATTTTTCCTCCGGAAGCTGGGAAAAATTCTCCTAGATTTAATATTGCAAGAATATCCATTATAATACATACTAATAGATGTATATCAATGCGGCAATCATGTGACTTGAATATCATATTTATCAAATTGCTGCGACGACGAGACCAAAGTTGAATAAAAAATATGCTTCGATTTTTGTGGTTCATGGAGATATTTTAGTTGACCTTTTGATTAAAAGACAATATATAACATATATAATTTAGAAAGAGATACAGTTATGTCACAGAATGAGAAAGTTCTAGTTTCGAGAACAATTGCGGTTCCTGCAGATACGAATCCCTGGGGCGATATTTTTGGAGGATGGATCCTATCGCTCATGGACATTGCCGCCGGAAGTATCGCCGCAAGATTAGCGAGAGGAAGTATCGCGACAAAAGCAATAAAAGATGTTACGTTCGATGCTCCTATATTTGTCGGAGATGAAGTTTCTGTGTATGCGGAAATTGATAGAATTGGCAATACATCAGTGACGCTTAAAATCTCTGTTTCCATTCGGAGAAACGGACAGCACGAGGAAATAGAAGCCGTCAAGGGGCTATTCGTGATGGTGGCGCTTGACGAAAATCGGCGTCCCCGTCCCATAAGAGAAAAATGGCCCTCCTGCGGGTAGAATTTTTATCGCATGCATGCTATAAACTATAATTCATAGATATTACTTGGAGAAATATAATGAGTGACGAATCCACCAACGATAACAAAAAAGACGAAAATAAAGGTAATGACGAAAATAAAGGCAATTGTGAATGTGGTCACTGCAGCAAGGAGACGGAAACTTGCGATGCCGACGAGCCGAATAGACTGGTAGAATTGGAAAACGAAATTAGGCTCCTGAAAGATACTCTTCTTAGAAAAATCGCCGAGTTTGATAATTCGAAAAAAAGATTCCTGAAAGAAAAAGAAGACGCCATAAAGTATTCCAATGGGAAATTTGCCAAGGATCTGCTATGCGTTCTGGATAATTTCGAGAAAATCAGCGAAAATTTCCCGACCATCGATGAAAAAATAGCGGAAGATCAAACTCTGAAGGCGTTTTTTGATGGCATTGTGCTTTGTGGTAAAGAAATGGCCTTCGTATTTGCCAAGCATGGGCTTTCAAAAATCAATGTGGCCATTGGCGACGTTTTCAATCCGAATTATCATCAGGCAATGTGTGAGTTGGAGAGCGAGGAATATAATCCGGGAGTGATTCTGCAGATATTTCAGTCCGGCTATGTCTATAACAATCGATTGCTGCGTCCAACGATGGTGAGCGTATCGAGAAAAAGTATGGAAAAATACGAAAAGGCATGAGCAATCCCAACCCCATATGCGTAGATCTTGACGGTACTCTTATTTCGGAAGATGTCACTCTGCTGGCGTTAAAAATATTTGTCTGGCGGAATCCCCTGAATCTGCTGAAGATCTTCGTATGGTTTTTATGCGGAAGAGCTTATCTCAAAAAAATGTTGGCACTGAATGTCGATATCGATGTCAGCAATCTTAATTACAATAAAAAATTATTGAATTTTCTAAAAAATAAAAAACAAGAGGGACATCGTTTATTTTTGGCGACCGCCTGCGATCGGCACTATGCCGATAAAGTCGTTGATTTTATACCGATATTCGATGGAGTTTTTGCCAGTGATGGCAAGATTAATCTACGGGCAGATGCAAAAGCAAATGCTTTGGAAATCATGTTCGGCCGAAATTTTGTATACGCTGGAAACTCCATTGATGACGTTCGGGTTTGGAGCAAAAGCGCCGAGTGCATATTAGTAAATCCTACGAAATCAGCTCTAAACGGAATGCGTGGTCGGAGATATCTACTTCTACAAGATAGCTAAGATTCAAGATAGATATCGGAGAAATCTTTTACACCTCCAAGTCCAAAGAGCTATGAGGCGGAACGAATATTGAAAGATGTACCTCCAGTTGCATTTCATTCCTGAAACGGCGGCCGAAATTAGAAAATAGACATCTTTCGAAACCGAGTAATTCAGAGGAATTTTTAGGAGCCAACGGAGGGCAGAACCGCAGCGTACTTGATGTACGTGAGGATTCTAGCACCGGAGCTACGCAAAAATTACCGGAAGAACGAAGGTTTCGAAAGATGTCTAATGGTTTTTCATGAGGCAGTCGGGCTTGAGGGTCGACGCTGTTTTTTTTTTGTGCTAGTTTCAGGAACACTGGAGTGGATGTTTTTTAGGAGAATTTTTATGAAAGGCTTTCAGGAAATAATTTTTTTGCTCAGCGGCTATTGGGGAGCCTACGGATGTGCTATTTTGCAGCCCTATGACATGGAGGTTGGAGCAGGTACATTTAGTCCGCATACATTTTTGCGAGCTTTGGGGAGCGGTATCTGGAAGGCAGCGTATGTGCAGCCGTCGCGACGTCCGGCGGACGGGAGATACGGTGAGAATCCCAATCGCATACACAAGCATCATCAGTTTCAGGCTGTGATCAAGCCATCTCCGGACGACATACAGGACATTTATCTGAAGAGTCTAGAAGTTCTGGGCATAGACTATAAGCGACATGACATTCGTTTTGTGGAGGACGACTGGGAAAGTCCAACTCTGGGAGCTGCCGGTCTGGGATGGGAGGTTTGGTGCGACGGCATGGAAATCACGCAATTTACATATTTTCAGCAGGTGGGGGGATTCAATTGCAGTCCTGTAACCGTGGAGCTCACCTACGGACTCGAAAGACTTGCCATGTTTCTCCAAAAGGTCGACAATGTTTATGATCTCAATTGGAACGGCAAAGACGGCTCCGAAAAAATTACCTATCGGGATGTCTGCTTTCAACAAGAGGTAGAATTTTCCAAATATTCCTTCGAACAGGCAGACGTCGAAATTTTGAAACGCCATTTTGAGGACGCAGAGCGAGAATGCGTTCGACTTGCAGAAAAACAATTGCCGCTTCCGGCCTATGACCAGTGCATGAAGGCGAGTCATTTGTTCAATTTGCTGGACTCCCGCAGAGCCTTGAGCGTGGCCGAAAGAGTCGATCGCATAGCAAGAGTACGAGCATTAGCGAAAATTTGCTGCAAAACTCAATTGGATACTGAAAACATAAATCGCCGAGGATGAAAATAATGAACACAAATCAAGAAAATTTTTTGCTGGAGCTATTGGTGGAAGAAATTCCAGCCCGATTTCAGGTGGAGGCCATAGCTAATCTAGAACGCCTAATGGTTGAAAAATTAGAAAAACAAAAAATCAAAAGCAAAAATATAAAGACTTATGTATCTCCCCGGAGAATGGTGTTTCTGGCGCAATTGGAGCGACAGATACCAGCTTTTGTGGAGGAAAAAAGAGGTCCCCAAATATCTGCTCCGCCAAATGTAATCGCAAAATTTCTACAGTCGCTGGGCATGTCGCTGGACGACTGTAGCGAAAAAGTCATGGATAAAAAAACATTCATCGTTGCTCATATACGGCGTCCGCAGCGGCATACGCAGGATCTGCTGCCGGACGTAGTTGCCGCTTCCATTCGCGAAATGCAGTGGCCAAAATCGATGCACTGGGGACCCCATGCCTTCAATTTCGTACGGCCGATTCGTAATATTCTGTGTAGCTTTTGCGATGAGTTGGTGCACATTGAACTTCGAGAGATAAATTTGGAATCCAAGAATTATACTTTCGGTCATCGTTTTATGGCGCCGGGAAAAATTTTTGCGAAAAATCCGTCCGAGTATAGGCAAAAAATAAAAGAAGCCTTCGTAATGGTGGATCCCATCGAGAGAAAAAACTCCATTCTAGCAAAGTTTGCCAGAAATTTTTCCAAGCCCGGCGTTTCCGTCGATGTGCCAGACGATCTTCTGGATGAAGTGGTTGGTCTTGTGGAAAATCCAGTTGTTTTACTGGGACAAATTCCACAGAAATTTATGCAATTGCCGGAAGAAGTATTGGTGACGCCTATGCGTGTACACCAGAGATATTTCCCGGTACGTCGCGATGGTGTGCTGGCTCCATTTTTTGCTTTTGTGGCCAACAATGTTGCCGAAGACGACGGAAAAGAAATAATCAAAGGCAATGAACGCGTACTGAACGCTCGTTTAGCAGACGCTTTGTTTTTTTACGAAACGGATCTGAAAAAACCTCTGGAACTGCATCTGGAGGATCTGAAAAAAATAGTATTCAACGAGAAGCTAGGAACGGTTTTTGATAGAATTCTGCGCATCTGCTGCGTCTGCGATTTCATCTGCGAAGAGATGGACTTAGACGATGATTTGCGCGAGTTGCTGAAGCGTGTGGCGCTGTTGTCCAAGTGCGATTTGTCTACTCATATGGTGAGCGAATTTCCAGAGCTGCAGGGGATTATGGGGGGAATATATGCGGCAATACAGGGCGAAGATAAGACAGTTTGTTCCGTCATTGGTGAACAATATAAGACCGTTGACGAAATCACGTCATTGCCGGGAGCATTATTTTCCATAGCGGACAAAATCGAAATTATCACTGCTTTTTTTGCCATTGGAAAAGGGCCAACTGGCTCAAAAGATCCGTTTGCACTACGCAGATCCGCCATCGGACTGATAAAAATCATAAAAAAGTATGATTTGTCGTTGCGGTTGCGAGCCATCATTAGAAAAACCTTCGGACTTTTTAATTTTTTGGAGTGCGATGCAAATACCGTGGAAGCGGCGACGTCATTTATTATGGATAGACTAAAGATCGTGCTAAAGGAATCGGGAATTTCCCACGAAGTCGTTGCGTCCGTTGTCGGCTGCGATGATGATGTCATGCCGATTATCGCCAAGGCGGAAATCCTTGACCAAACACTAAAAAGCGAAAACGGAAAAAAACTCATCGCCTCCTATAAAAGATCGAAAAATATTCTGGAACAGTTCGGAGACTTCGGCGATTGCTATGTGGACAGGGGATTGCTGGCGGAAGATAGCGAGCTCTTTCTGGTGGATGAACTTGAAGTGCTGGAAATCGCTCTGGAAAAACTGGAAATTTCCGGATTGGATTCGGACGTAGAGTTTCAAACGAAAATTTCTCTTTGCATTGCGTTGGAAGAGAAAATTACGGCATTTTTTCGGGATATATTGATAAATTCTGACGATAAAAAACTCAAACTCAATAGGATCGGTATTCTCGTGAAACTTACGTCGATTTTTGAAAGATTTTTGCCGGAAATTGTGAAAATATCGGTGGAGGGCTATTGATAGCTTCTGATTTCATATGCGATGTTTTTTTATCGTCGCAAATCATTTTTGGGTCTCTTGTATAGCTTTTCTGATCTAGTTATACTTATGGCTAGAGGTAGCTGCTTGCACTTTGTTTTTCGGATATTTTTTGTTGTAGATACGACGCTCAAATTTTCGCCTATATTTTGTATGCGGTGGTTGAGTGTATAGTTTTCCTAGAGAAATTCTTCGGGGAGCTGGATGTGAGTGGTCTCTGGCTAAGCATTTATGTATGATGGAGGTATTGTATGAAACGTAATCGCAGTGTAAAGATAGTGGCGACCATTGGACCATCCAGTAGTGATCCGGAAAAATTGGAGAAGCTTTTTTTGGCTGGAGTTGATGTATTTCGCCTAAATTTTTCACATGGTTCTCATGATGGGCACAGGGAAGTATACGAGGCCATTCGGGCGATTGAGAAGAAGCACCATCACAACTCCACCATTCTTGCGGATTTGCAAGGGCCAAAGCTCAGGATTGGTACATTTGAGAACGGCAAGATTATTTTGGAGAGGGGAGATATTTTCAGGTTCGACCTCAATTTAACTTCGGGAGATACTCGACGTGTTGCTTTACCGCATCCGGAGGTTCTAGAGGCGCTGAAAGTTGGCACGATTCTATTGTTGGACGACGGGAAGCTTCGTTTTGAGGTAATACGCCGTGGTTCCGAATACGTGGAGGCAAATGTATTGGTTGGCGGACCTCTTTCCAACCGTAAAGGGGTGAATGTTCCTCATGCCATGCTGAAGATACCTGCTCTTACGGAGAAAGACCGGAAGGATCTAGACTTTGCTCTGGATTTAGGAGTGGATTGGATTGCGCTGTCGTTTGTGCAGAGTGTTGAGGATGTGGAAGAGGTGAAGGATATAATAGGAAACCGTGCGCAGGTCATGGCCAAGCTCGAGAAGCCATTGGCCATAAAGGCTCTGGAGCCGATCGTGGAAATTTCCGACGGCATAATGATTGCCCGGGGAGATCTGGGGGTGGAAATGGATCCGGAGGATGTTCCGGTGATACAAAGAAAAATCCTGAATACCTGTCATCGGATCGGGCGCCCCGTGATTGTGGCCACTCAAATGCTGGAATCCATGATAACGTCCCCGAGTCCTACGCGGGCTGAGGTGTCGGACGTTGCTACCGCCGTCTACAGTGGCACTGACGCCACCATGTTATCGGCGGAAACTGCTTCGGGGCAATATCCGCTGGAAGCGGTGTCCATTATGAGTAGAGTAATTACAAAAGTTGAAACAGATCCCTGCTGCATAAAAAAATTAGAAGAAAATACGCAGTTGCCTCAGCAATCAGTGCTGGACGCTCTTTGCCTGGCGACCAAGAACGCCGCGGAATTCTCCTGCGCCAACGCCATAGTTCTATGTACGGATTCGTTCGAGGATGTGGTGCGATGTTCTCGACTGCGACCACGAGTTCCTGTGGTATTGCTTACGGAATCAAAGCAAACCGCCAGACAAGCAGGACTCTGCAATGGAGTTGTGTCGGTGGTTGCTCGAAAAGAATTTTGTGAAAAACTCGTCGCCACTGCCCAAAAAATCGTTGAAGAACAAGGTCTAGCGACTGTGGGCGATAAAATTGTGGTGATGAGCGTTACAGAAACATTTATAAAAATTTGTCAACTGTAGGTGTTAGATCACCTAATGGAGGAGGAGAGTCTTGAGACTATTGAGGTCCGGAATATTATTCCTAATTCTACGGTCTCTTTGATTTTCTCCTGCTATTATTACACAAATATCTTCAAAAAAATTCTCGAATCTCAACGATCCCATATTCGCAATCCATAGGCAAATAGTTTGTCAATTGTTTTTTTATTTTGTTAAATTAATCTTTTATTATAAAAAAAATCGTATAATGAAATAAATCGTTGCCTAATGGATATTCGTGCAAAACCAAGAGCAACCGCGGTCTCTAAAATGGAGGATTTTTACCAAAGGATACCCCAATGTACACGCAGCATAGCTCGTTTGTTCAAAATATTGGAAATATTTTTCTAAAAAAAAGGTTGTTGACGGAAAAACAAATTGACGCCATTTTAGAGTATCAAAAAACAAAAAATATGTTGTTTGGTCGGCTTGCGGTATTTCTAAAATTTCTGCAGGAGGATCATCTGCTGGAGGTTCTGGCGGAGCTGTACACAATTGACAGCGTGAGTTTGGAGTTTCTCTACATAGACGACCAAACCCTGCATCTATTGGATCACGAGACGGCGCTTTCCTGCATGGCGGTGGTGTTTTCCGCCGATAGCGAAAGCGTAAACGTAGCTCTTGCGGATCCGGGGGACGTAAAAGCCATCGATAAAATAAACGCTCGTTTCAAAAATCTGCAAATAAAATTTTTTGTGGCCAAGGAGAGCGAAATCCTGAGATTTATCGAAATCATGAAGAGCAGCAGTGATGGTGTTGCCAAAGATCCACTTTTACTGCTGAATAAAATCATCTTTGACGCCATTGAAGCCGAGGCCAGCGACATACATTTTGAGCCACAGGAGAGCTACGTTCGAGTTCGCGCCAGAGTCGACGGACTGCTGCGGCTCGTTACCCGCCTATCGCCGGAATTTTGGCCGCGCATAAAGGCGAAGCTGAAGCTTATGGCAAAGTTGGATATCACAGATCGCTATCGCCCCCAAAGTGGACACGTGAAGATCAGTCTAGGAGGAAAATCTGTGGATTTGAGAATCTCCACCCATCTGGATAAAAGCGAGGAGGGAATTGTGGTGAGGATTCTGGATGCCTCCAGTGGGCTTAAGTCACTGAAGGAACTCGGGTTTACTCCGGAAGATTTTGCGTGGTTGAAAAAAATCTCGACATTTTCCAGTGGAATTTTTCTCATTGCCGGTCCCACCGGATCAGGAAAAACCACAACGTTATACTCGCTGCTGAAGGAAATCGACTCTCCGCAGGTGAATATCATGACGTTGGAGGATCCCATCGAGTATCAAATAGAGGGCGTCAAGCAAATGGAGCTGCGGGAGGACGGTCTGCTGTCGTTTGCCGACGGCGTTAGGTCGATTTTGCGGCAGGATCCGGACGTGATACTCATCGGCGAAATAAGAGATGAAGAAACGGCAATGACCGCCATTCGCGCTTCTCTCACGGGACGACTCGTGTTGGCAACTATTCACGCCACCAATCCCACCGACGGCATTCGGCGACTGCTCAATTTCAATCTAAAGCTGTCCGACATACTGCCTTCGCTCATTGGAGTCTTTTCCCAGCGGCTGGTGCGCTATTGTAATAATTCGCCCGAATCGAAAGTCCGGGGACGCTTTCCCCTGACAGAATATCTGTACTTCTCGGAAGAGGAAAAGAAAAAAATACTCTCGACCGGAGATGTCAGTGAACTTAAACCTGATAAATCGTTCGCCATGAGTATCGAAGAAGCCCTTCGCAATGGATTAACAACCGCCAACGAAATAGAGAGAATTATAAAAAATGCCTATATATAAATATTGTGCCCTGGCAGGAGATGGAATGAAAAATTGCGGTTTTCTCATGGCCAAGGATTACAAATCCGCCTACAATGCGCTAATTGAGCGCAAATGCTACCCCCTAAGCATGCGCGAAGCGCGGCTGTCACGGCAAAAAATCTCGGTGGAAGATCTGTTGTTATTTTTTTTCCACATCGATATGCAATTAAAATGCAAAGTGAGAATAGATAAAGCCATCGAATCTTTTCTGGATATGCACCACAACGAAGTGCTAAAAGCATCTCTGGTGACCGTTCTGAATTCGCTGAAAAACGGATTATCTCTGGGAACTGCATTCGAAACCTGCAGTGAAATATTTGGCTGGACCATAGTCACATTGCTGAAATCAGCTGAACAAACCGGACATTTGTCTGATATTATAAAAAATATTTTGAAATTTTTAAAATTGCAGGCCGATTGGAAAAATAAGGTAAAACGTGCCGTTGCCTATCCAATTTTTGTTGCGCTGGTGGCGGTGTTTATCTTGACTTTCAGCATCTGCCTGCTGGGACCGCAAGTACTATCCCTCCTCAGTGACATCGATCATCAGGAAATACCTCCCATGACGCAGTTTGTGCTGTATCTGCTGCCGCCGTTAGCAGAAATAGCGGGATACTTTTTCGGAGCTCTGCTGCTCGGGCTTTTTCTTGGAGCTCTTGGCAAGCATGGGCGCGCCACAATATTAAATATGCTGCTAAAAATCCCTAAAATAGGCCCAATTGCTATCAAAATTAGTCTATGGCAATTTTGCAAAATCCTGCACATCGCTCTGGACGCAAAATTAAATTTCATGGAAGCCTTGCAGCTATCCATCTCGGCAACCGCCTTCGAAAGCATAAAAAACGAACTCATAAAAGCAAAAAATCTAATTGCAGACGGTTATCCCATTGGCGAATCCTTCGCAAAAACAAAGTTCGTGACCCACGAAATGCTGTCGGCTGTATTCATGGGAGAGGAAAGCGGTGATTTATCAGCCAGTTTCAGCAGCATAAGCAACGTGCAGTACGAAGAAGTCCTGCTCGATCTAAAAATACTGGGACGGCAATTGAGCGTCGGATTGGCAATATTTACCGGATTCGTATTTCTGCTCATCGTGTCCGGATTACTATTTCCAATATATAGCTATGTGGAAGTGGCAGGAGCGTAAAATATGTATGCACTTCTGGGAGAAAAATTCGTAAAAATATTCGACGAAGACTGGAACAGCATTTCCATGAACTACGATGTTTTTTTGCGCGATCTGCAGGAAATGCGCCAACATAAAATTATCCTGGATGGATCAAAGGTGGATTTTTCGCTGGAGCCACTCCGCAATTGTAATATTCTGGACGCTTACAGCGCTCTGAGATGTCTGCAAAAAGTGTCCACCGACGCGGAAAATATTTCCTTGCTGCCACGTTTCAATATTTTTAAAAAATCTGACTTTTACATCCAAAAAAGCATTTTCAAATGCGATTTTTTTGAAAAAATTTCCGCCAACACGGTCTTTATTATGGAAAACATAATTGCCGCTTTCTGCCACGACGTCACGGAAATTCACGAAAATACCTGGTGGCTGTACGTGGCGCATCACTGCTGCAGCGGCGTAAGGATTGTGGCCGGAATCGGAGACGGCATTGTGCTTTCCCGCGTACTCTCGGATACAATGGCGCAGAACGTCTCTGACTCCGTGAAACATACCATAAAATATTTGCGAAGATTCGGTCTGAAAAATACCATAAAAATCATTTGCGCCATGGACGATGTCTCCATTGAAAATATTGAAAATCAAGAAATTATCCGCATCAAAAATGACGCCGAAACCATGCTGCTAACGTTCCTTGCAACAGCTCAAAATGTTCGCCCCATTCGCAACGGCGAAAATTATTGCCGAAGAATATTGCAATCTAGCCACCGAAAAATTTCCATTCTCTTGGGAATTTGCATATTTATGGAGATAATATGGCTAATTTTTGGTTTTTTTGATCTGTGGAAAGAAAAACAAATTGTCGCATCCATGGCAAAAGTTCCGGAAAAAATCGTTCAAGATGCATCTTCAGTTTTCCAATTTAAGATAACCGGAGAAAATTTTTCCTTCATCGAGCAATTGATAAAAATTTTAAAAAATTCCTCGCATCTGGCGCGTGTTTTTTGCGCTGCTGCCTCCGTAATTAGAAAAAATAAAATTGACGTCGAGCAAGTCGTTCTGGAAAATAGCGATTCCGTAAAAATAAGAGCCACGCTGAACAGATCGCGATGGCATAGGATCCTGCAATCAAATTATGAGGGCATGTCCATCAGTCTGGAAAAAAATCTTCGCTCCGAATTCGATCGCCTGGACTCGACTGAATCGTCAGATGAAAAAATTGGTGCCGTAATATGCATAAAAACGAAATAAAAATATTAGGCATGACCTGCGGAGCACTTGTCCTGCTAATGATTGGCGTATGCAAAAATGCTGAGCTCCAGAAAACCATGGACGAAAAAAAATCGCTTTTGGAAATCGAAACCAATCTTGCGAAATTGGAGGCCGATATTTCGCAATATGCTTTTGTGCCAATGGAGTTACAGGAAATTACTGCCGATTACGATTTTCGGAAATATATAAAATTCCTTGTGGAACAAACTGGTATCCATACGGTTCTGATGAAAAATATTTCAGAAAGAAACAAGACGTCACGGCAAAGATATTTTTGTTCCGACGACATGGAAATACGATTTACCACTTCCGATGAGCGTCACATTTATGATTTCATTAATGGAATTTGCGGCCGATTTGCGGCGAAGTTTCATAGCATTGAAATAACCAAAAAGAGCTCCGAAAGCGATTTAAATTTTCTGGTAAAAATCCGCTGCACGTTGTATCGATTCGAGAAAAATATGCTGCAGTATGTTGTGAAACTGCCTAATACTCAAAATATTTTCGATTTTTCAAGGGTGAATTTATTTCTGTGCCAGCCAAAAATTCATCGATTGAATTGTGCCATTGAAAACACAACGGCACTGGTGGATAATCTCTGGTTTTTCCCAGGTGACGAAATTGACGGAGCAGAAATAAAAAAGATAAATTACAATTCTATTGATCTGGAGCGAGATCATCATTTCATTAACGTCAAAATTGGCCTGGATTTCTCTGCACCTGACGTCGATAACGGGAGCGATTGAGCATTGCATATTTGAATAGCAAGATTTTTAGGATAACATTCAGGAGATATTTTTTTTGCAAAATATTTTTACTGAATGTCGCATATTTTAATCTTTTATTAATTTTTTATTGCTAGAATTATTGTTAGAACATAGGGGGAGATTATGAAAAAAAATTATATTTTATTTTTGGCAGGATTTGCTTTTCTGTTATCGTTTACATGCGAGTATGTTTTGTGCATACAAGGGTTTTTTAAGACCATAGGTACGCATGTGGGGAATATCGCAAGTAGCATTGGAACCCAGCTGGGATCTTCGTTAGGTACGGCAGCAAGTGGATTTGGAACGCAATTTGGAACAACATTAGGTACGACAGCAAGTGGAATTGGAACGCAGCTTGGAACAGGATTAGATACGGCCGCATATGGAATTGGTGGGCAATTGGGAGCAACATTAGGTACGACAGCAAGTGGAATAGGGACATCATTTGGTACGGCAGCAAATGGAGTGGGTACACAGCTATTGACGTCAACGGGGACATTTGTGGGACAAACTGGCAATTCGACGATTTCCGCAGCGGATACATCTTTACAAAATGTCTCTAACAACATAAATTCCCAAATAGTTAATACGGCGTCATCACTCAATAATGGAATTAGTAATGCCGGCTCGTACGTTGTGAATAGCACATTGCCAGCGACAACGGCTGTACCACAGAATACGACGACGTATGCTACGCAGCCGCTGTATACGACTCAGCCGACGACGACGTACACCACGCAGCCGCTGTATACGAATCAGCCAACAACGACGTACACCACGCAGCAGCCGATGTATTATACTACGCAGCCACAGTAACAAAAGCGTTGATGTTGAATGATGTACCAAGTAACAGATTACGGACATGAGGCTACGAGCAGCTGATCTGGCGAAATCGATTGCGAGGAAAAAATCGTTATGAAACAGTCTTATAAAAAGACTCTCGTCACTTTTTCTAGAGACGGCGGACGGATCGCACATTGGCGCAGGTTCTCAACGCCGCCTGCGCTTCTCCCAGGTGTATCATGTCATTTACCCGAACATCCACCAGCAGATCAAAGAAGTCCACGGAGCGATGTTCCACTTTTATGTTGGTGATACTAGCTCCGCTGGAACTAATGGCGTTTGTGATGATCGCAAAGCTTTCGGTTTTATTTATGATCACGATGCGCAACCTCGCAATAAAAGTGGATTCGCTTTCGTCGTCTTTGTTCCACTTGGTTCTGACGAAGATGTTTTTGCCTTTTTTCAGATGATCACAGCTAGTTATGTGTACCACGACTCCCTTCTGGGGAACCAAAACTCCGATTATTTTGTCTCCGAGTATTGGATGGCAGCATTCGGCAAAATGAACGGCTATGCCAGGACTGAAATCCATAAGGCAGATGGCTTCTTCAGTCAGTGATTTGCTGCTTTCTCCGTTGGATATCATTGTTCTGACGTTGTTCAATGATATAATTCCTCTGCCAACGTTGTAGTAAAATCTCCCGATGGTACTGCAGGAAAAACTTTTGTAATCGATCAATTGCTCCGAAAAGGCAATTTGGGAAGAAGAGAATACATTTTGCACCAGCTGTAGTCCAAGATTCATAAATTCTGCTTTTTCCTGAGATTTTATGAATTTTCGTATACAGGATTTTGCCTTTCCGGTAACAACAAACCTTTCCCAGGAGCTCTCCGGATGCTGATAGGGCGATGTAATGATGTCTACCTGATCTCCATTTCGCAGCACAGTCTTTAGCGGAACCATTTTTCCATTTACACGCACTCCTATGCAGGTATTTCCTATGGACGTATGAATTTCGTAGGCAAAATCAACGACTGTTGCTCCACGCGGAAGAGTAATAAGGTCTCCTGCCGGCGTAAAACAAAATACTTCATTGTCGAACATCTCCAATTTCGAATGATCCATAATTTCTTCCGGAGTTCCGGAATTTTGCAGAATGGTAAGCAGACTTTTAACCCAGTTGTATTTTTTCGGATCGTCTCCGCTGGGAATAACATTGCCATCTTTGTAGGACCAGTGGGCGGCAATGCCTTCGTCTGCAATTCTGTGCATTTCTTCGGTGCGAATTTGGATTTCTATGCCCTGTTTTAGCGGTCCAATGACAGTGGTATGCAGCGATCGATAGTTATTCAATTTTGGAATACTTATGTAATCCTTAAAACGTCCGGGCATAATTTGGAAATGCGTGTGAATCACTCCAAGAGACAGATAGCACTGCTCCACCGTTTTTACAATCACTCGAAAAGCAATTATGTCATTGATTTGCTCAAGAGAGACGTTTCTGCGCTGCATTTTTTTCCAAATGGAGTAGGCTTTTTTTTCACGTCCGCTCACGGTCGCGTCGATGTTAGCTTCCTTCAGAACGCGTGTAAGATCCGTTATGGTATTCTGAACGAAATTATCATCTTTGCTTCTTATTTGCTCAAGTTTGACGGAAATAGCTCGGTATTCGTTCGGATGCAAATGATAAAATGCAATATCTTCTATTTCGTCTTTAATAACGCTCATACCGATTCTCTCAGCCAACGGCGCATAAATTTCGATGGTCTCCAGTGCAATTCTTTTTCTTTTTTCTATGGAGGCAATGTAGTTAATGGTCCTCATATTGTGCAGACGATCCACCAGTTTCACAATGAGCACCCTTATGTCCTGGGACGTGGCCAGCAAAAACTTACGAAAATTTTCCGCCTGATGCGCCTTGGAAGATGAATAATTTACTTTGGACAACTTGGTTACGCCTTCAACGAGGAACGTCACCTCGGATCCAAATATTTCCTCCAGTTCCTCAAAGGTCACACAGGTGTCTTCCAGCACATCGTGGAGCAATCCGGTGACTATGGAGGGCACGTCCAGACGTAAATCCGCCAATAGCCGCGCCACCTCCGCTGGATGATAAAAATACGGAGACCCAGACGCCCTTTTCTGATTGCCATGAGCCTCCATTGCAAATATGTACGCCTTTCGGAGCATGTCAACGTTGGCTTCTGGATCGTAGGCTTTTACTAAATTTATTAACTCTGCTGAAGTAATCAAAACACAAAAATCCCAGGATAAATCAACATCATAGATACATTATTCGGAGATTATTGTACACGATTCTTGATTTTATGGCCATCATGATACCAACGATATCAAAAATTTTTTTTGAAAATAAAAATTTTAGAAAAAAAATCTTCCCTACGGATTCCGGTATACTTTGATTTTGAGATCTGTTTTATGTTTTTTGCCTATAATATTAGCAATAATTTTCAACATTCTTGCGAAAAACATATTTTTGATGCGGTAGGCACGATATCGATGTTTCCGACAACGGCGATTTTTTCGTAGTTAGCTGTACTTTCTCCATTTTTGGTTGCCACTATACCTCCGGCTTCGCGCACCAGCAGCATTCCGGCGGCGACGTCCCATTTATTAGGGCGAATGGAAGACAGCAGCAGGTCCATGCGACCGGCGGCAACGTAAGCCATGTCCAGAGTCATGGATCCTGTTCTTCTGAGACTATTCGACATGCTGTAGAGGCGATCCTCCTGCACAGGACTCAGCGAGCCAACGGAAATCAGCAGATCTGAGGGCGTACATTTTTTGGATACCCGTATTTTTTTATCGTTAATGTAGGCGCCGCATCCTTTTTCCGCCCAAAACATTTCATTTTTTATGGGATCGTAGGTGACGGCGGCGACGATTTCTTCGTTTTTTTCCAACGCGACGGAGATTGCCCAGTGGGGAAAGCCGTGCATATAATTTACGGTACCATCCAGTGGATCTACTATCCAGCGATGGGATGGATTTTCTCCCACAATTTCTACGGCTTCTTCTGATATTAATGAGTATGTTGGTCTAGCGTGCAACAATTCTTCTCGGAGTATTTTATCTGCTTTTAAATCTGCGCTGGTAACGAAGGCTTTATTGCTTTTTATGGACACCTGTAGATTTTCCAATTCTGAAAAATCCCGCAGCAACAACCGCGAAGCCTTCACCACTGATTTTGTCATTATTGTCACTATGGAAGACTGAGGCGGCAACTTGATGCTTATCATATGAAACCATCCATTATTAAGATCGCAAGAAGCTGCAGTGGCTAGAGCATTATTATCTTTTGGAAAATTGGAAGCTGCGTCTTGCTTTCATGAATCCATATTTCTTTCTTTCTACTGCACGACTGTCTCGGGTCAGCATTCCGGCATTTTTCAGCACAGGTCTAAGATCTGGTTCGTAGTCCACCAGTGCGCGACTAATACCATGACGCACGGCTCCTGCCTGACCGGACAATCCGCCACCGTTCACGGTACAGAATACGTCGTAGCATCCGACACGATTAGCAACGGATAGTGGTTGCTGCACCAGTGCCTGCAGCACGGATCGAGCGAAATAATCCGGAGCACGCTTTCCATTTACCACAATGGCGCCATTTCCCGGCTTAATCCAAACTCTAGCCACAGATTCTTTACGACGACCTGTACCATAGGTTCTACCCAGGGCGTCGATTTTTTTTGTTGTCATCTCCTGGTGAGCGACGTCATTTTTTTTCAAGAGTTTCAAATCCTCAAATGTAGACTGCATTTCTAACCTCTTTTCACATTTTTCGAACTCATGGAAGCCACATCTAGTATTTTTGGCTGCTGTGCCTCATGCGGATGACTTTCGCCGCTGTATATTTTGAGATTTTTCAGCATTTTGCGTCCCAGAGGTCCTTTTGGCAGCATACGCTCCACAGATTTACTAATGACTCTTTCGGGAAATCTGCCATTTAGACATTCTTTCATGGTTCTCTGCTTGATTCCACCCGGATAGCCCGTATGCCAATAGAATACGCTGTCCTCGAGCTTATTGCCGGTCACTTTTATTTTATCCGCGTTGATGACGATGACGAAATCGCCACAATCCATGCTGGGAGTAAACTCCGGTTTATGTTTTCCCCGCAGATGACTCGCCACAATGGCAGATAATCTACCCAATATCAAATCTTTGGCATCCACTAGAATCCAATTCTTTTTGATCTGCCCCGCCTTAAGAGAGAATGTTCTCATTTATTATAATTCCTCATTTTCGATGCCTTTATATCATCTATAAACAAAAGCTTCAAGCCATAAATGCAGTTTTATGAAATTTTTTCGATTTGTGAAAAACTGAGATCCACATTCGTTGCCCTACCAAATATGGAAACTGAAACCTTAACACGTTCTTTTTCCCGCTCCACTTCCTCAATGACTCCCTGAAACGATGCAAAAGGACCATCGCAGACGGTAACCGCATCCCCGATCTCGTAGCTGATTGCACTGACGGCCGAACTTGCGCTATCCTCAACTCGCCGAACGATCCTCTCCACTTCGGCTTCGGAAATAGCCGTTGGTTTTCCTCTGGAACCGAGAAATCCCGAGACCTTCGGAATCGATCTGACCAAATGCCAGGTTTCGTCCGTAAGAACCATTTGCACAAGAATATAACCGGGGAAAAATTTTCTCTCGGCCTTTATTTTCTCGCCTTTTTTTATTTCCGTTACCTCTTCGCTGGGAATTAATATTTCACCGAACATGGCTAATAACTTGCTTCTGCTAGCCTGGTCATATATGGATTCCAGGACTCTGCGCTCGAATCCAGAGTATACATTGACGATATACCACTTCAAAACACGACTCCTATAAACCCAATAACTTATTTGTACTCCAATAAATCACTGCATCTGCGGCGGAAAAATAAATCATTGCGCAAATAATCATTACCACAACCGCGACAGTCATGCCCAAAGTCTCATTTTTCGTTGGCCAGGTGACCTTTTGCAGTTCTCTTCTGACCTGACTCACAAATTCTGCAGGACTAATCATCAAATATACCTCTATCTAATTTTTAAAATTCTTCCCAAAAAACTACTGGCAGGGGCGGAGGGAATCGAACCCACAACCTGCGGTTTTGGAGACCGCCACTCTAACCTAATTGAGCTACACCCCTACTCTAAGCGAAACTGCCGATATCCCAAATTTTATTCCGAAGACACTTTATCGTACAAAATTTTCGGATCTCAATAGCTCGCAAATCTACCTCAAGCTCACAAACGTCATAAATTAGCTTTAGCTTGCTATACGTTATTACAGTATAATCTAAAATTCAAATGCTAATTATATGAAAGTGGAAAAATAGCACAGAAACTTAAATTTTCAGATCTTGCTATTCATCTGATTCTGGAATGGATCCGGTTGGATTCACCGTCTAAGGATGACGAGTATTGGCGTTTACCGACGTAACCGGAATCCGCAGGGTGATAAATGTGGGCTTCAAAAAGAGTCTATTTTTCCATAACCTGGATTAGCAATCTAATATCCTCGGCCAGACTGTTATCTGATTCGATGCTTTTTTCTATTCTTTTTACGGCATGCAGTACCGTTGTGTGGTCCTTACCGCCGAAAATTTTTCCGATCTCCGGCAGAGAGAGTGTTGTTAATTTTTTCGACAGATACATGGCTACTTGCCGCGGCAGTGTGACCTGTCTAACTCGTCGTGAGGACGACATATCGCTCAGCTTTATGGCGTAGTGGGCGGCAACTTTTTTCTGGATTTCTTCTACGGTTATTTTTTTCTCACTGACCCGCAGGAGATCTGAAAGGACGTCGCGAGCGCTATCCACGGTTACTTCTCTTCCCACGAGTACGGCGCTGGCAGCTATTCTATTCAGTGCTCCCTCCAATTCTCTGATGTTAGAAGTAATTTTATGGGCCACGAATTCCAGCACCTTATTGGGGATTTCCACTGGAAAGGATACTGCTTTCGATTGAAGAATACTGAGTCTCAACTCATAGGTAGTGGGATGTATGTCTGCCACCAGTCCCCATCCCAGACGCGACTTGAGACGCTCTTCCATACCATCCAGATCCGACGGAGATTTGTCCGCGGAAACCACCACCTGTCTTTTATTATCGACCAACGCATTGAAGGTGTGAAAAAATTCCTCCTGGGTGGAATCTTTTCCGCAGATGAACTGAATGTCATCGATCATGAGGACGTCCACGGAGCGAAACTGCTCCTTAAAAGCCATGGTATCCTTGTAGCGAACCGCCTTGACAAATTGGTACATGAACTTCTCCGCCGACAAATAAGCAATACTTCTATCCGGAGATCTTGACCTAATGCGCCATGCTATGGCGTTCATAAGATGAGTCTTGCCCAATCCCACAGCTCCATACAAAAATAAAGGATTAAAGGCCACTTCTTCGGATTCCGCAACTCTCAGCGCCGCCGCGTAGGCCAATTCGTTTGGTTTTCCCACCACAAAATTATCAAATGTCAGCTTTGGATCAAGGGGAATACAAAAATCAAAGTGCTCTTCAAACTTTACCCTCTCCGGCATAATGGCAATGGATTCCGGTATGACGTTCATGGAAACCGAATTCACTCGCGATTTCGCGTCTATTACTGAAATTTCTACTGCTTGTATATCTTTGTTTTCCTGAGCACACGAATACAAAATTTTATTGATATAATTGTTCTGTACCCAGTCTCTTAAAAACATGTTGGGAGCATTAATATATAATACCCCGCCTTCCAATCTGTCAGCGGACAACGGCGCAATCCAGGTATCAACCGCTGCGCTTCCCAGACTTGACTGCAATCTACCAACAACAGCCTTCCAAATTTTTTCAACAGTAATTTCGTACAAAAAACACTCCCTCTACCGAAATTTTCGGCGAAGTGACATAAAAATCTATTTGAACTCAGCTGATTTTACCATCTTATTTAGACGAGATACTTTGCGACTAGCTGCATTTTTATGCAACACCCCCTTCGAAGCACCTTTCTGAATTGCAGACTGGGCCTCGGAAAATTTGGACGCAGCATCACCGGATCCAATGTTGGAAACAAATTTCTTAATGAAAGTTTTTATCCTACTGATCATACTTTTGTTTTGTTCAGCTCTTTTTTCATTTTGCTTTGCTCTTTTCAAAGCAGATTTATGATTAGCCATACTTTTTTATATCTCCTGTTAAGTCCTATCTAATGTAGAAATTATCAAAATACTTTGACACATCCTCTAATACAAGTCTATCAGAAAATATAGGATGTTCAACTACAAATTCATTTTTGTCTCTGCATTTTTGTAGGACGACGGTCTTTACCCTCATGTCCGCTAATTCCTTGAAAAGATCCATCAGCAGCGATGTTTCTATGGAGTGATGCAGCGTTAC
>JAITAC010000045.1 GCA_031284345.1 Holosporaceae bacterium
GCTCTTATGAAATTAGAACTCGCTGCCGGTGTGGATGTAGAAATAAAACTTTTAGGTTAAAACATGCGTTCAGGATTATTGGGAAAAAAATTAGGCATGACGCGCATCTTAGATAATGATGGTCGTCAGTTTGCCGTAACGGTATTGCAGATAGAGGAACATCATGTGTTAGCCCACAAGATTTCTGAAAAGCATGGCTATGATGCAGTGGTCGTTGGAACTGTAGAAACTGCAGAAAATAAGTTAACAAAGCCAATGAAAGGGTATTTCAAGGCGCTTGGTGAAAAATTCTTTAAAAAATTGAAAGAATTCCGCGTCAACGTCGCTGATATGCCTCCCATTGGCACGATCTACGGTACCGAAATATTTACAGTGGGGCAGTTTGTGGACGTCACCGGAGTGTCCATAGGTAAGGGATTCGCCGGCGGTATCAAAAGACACAATTTCGGTGGATTAAGAGCCACTCACGGTGTGTCTGTGTCCCATAGGAGTCATGGATCCACCGGAAATCGTGAGGATCCTGGAAAGGTATTTAAAGGCAAAAGAATGGCCGGTCATATGGGTAATGAACAGGTTACCATGCAGAATCTTAGAATTCACGGCATTGACGGAAGTCTTTTGTTAATCCGGGGAGGAATCCCTGGACCTGAAGGAAGTTATGTGCTTGTAAAAGACGCAGTGAAAAGGAAATAGTGCTATGCAGCTGCAGGTTATAAAATTAGATGGAAGCGTTTGCGGCGATATAGTGCTGGATGATTCCATATTTAACATCGAACCTAAAACTGAATGTCTCGCCGATGTCGTAAGATGGCAATTGGCTGGACGTCAGGCGGGAACTCATGCCGTAAAAACACGCGGCTTCATCAATAGAACCAAGAAAAAAATGTTTCGCCAAAAGGGAACCGGCAGAGCTCGTCACGGCGCTCGTACAGCAAATATTTTTGTCGGCGGTGGCGTGGTTTTTGGTCCTACTCCAAGATGCCATTGCTTTAAAATTAATAAAAAAGTCAGATTATTGGCTCTGAAAACCCTTCTTTCGCTTAAACTAAAGGACAATAATCTGGTAATTTGTGAAGATTTAAATATTGAAAATGCAAAAACAAAAAATCTTCAAGAGTCTTTGAAAAAAATAAATTTGAATTCCGCTTTATTTGTGGATTCGGCCGAAAATTGTGAAAATTTTAAAAATGCCTGTGGGAATCTGTACAAAATCGACGTGCTACCGGCCGTTGGTTTTAATGTTTATGACGGATTGCAGCATGAGAAGTTGGTGCTCACCCGAAGTGCAGTTGCCAGTCTTCAGAAACGTTTATTAGGGTAGTGTCATGATATCAGAATACGATTGCTTAATTGCTCCCGTGATGACGGAAAAGGTAATGAACGCTGGAAAAGACGGCATTTACGTTTTTAAGGTGCATTCCGAAGCCACAAAATTGGATGTGTGCAAAGCTGTAGAAAAAGTGTTTAGCGTTAAAGTCTCAAAGGTAAATATGCTCAACAGAGACGGGAAACGTAAAAAATTCCGCGGAAAAGACGGACTTACAAAGCCAAGAAAATTGGCAATTGTTCGCTTAGCTGATGGATCTATTAATTTTGAGGATGGAATCTAATGGCTTTAAAGGCGTATAAACCAGTTACACCTGGAACAAGGGGGCTCGTGTTGGTTGACCGGTCTTCTCTGTGGAGTGGTAGACCTCATAAGGGATTAGTAGGCGGGAAATCTGCCACCGGTGGACGTAATGCTCATGGACATATTACGGCCTGGCATCGGGGCGGAGGTCATAAAAAACTTTATCGCTTCATTGATTTTTTGAGGAATAAAATTAATGTGGAAGCGGTGGTGGAGCGCATCGAATATGATCCAAACAGAACGGCGTTTATTGCGCTGGTGAGGTACAGTGATGGAGAATATTCTTACATAATAGCTCCCCAGAGATTGTCCATCGGAGATAGAGTTGTTTCGGCGGCAAAAACCGACGTCAAAGTGGGTAATTGCATGAAGATGATCAACATTCCGGTAGGTACGATAGTCCATAACATTGAATTGCAGGTGGGGAAGGGGGCGCAGTATGCCCGATCGGCCGGGACCTATGGTCAAATCATTGGTAGAGATTCTGGCAAAGTCATCGTGAAGCTTTCATCCGGAGAGGTGAGGTTGATAAATGGTGAATGTCGTGCTACCATTGGTGCGGTTTCGAACCCTGATCAAAAAAATATGAATCTAGGAAAAGCTGGACGTAGTCGTTGGATGGGAAGACGCCCTGTTAACAGAGGAGCCGCCATGAACCCAATCGATCACCCTCACGGTGGTGGTGAAGGTAAGTCCAAGTGCGGTAGGCAGTTGGTTACTCCGTGGGGTAAACCTACTAAGGGATATAAAACCAGAAGGAAGGCAAAGCCGTCCGATAAGTTTATTTTGACGCGCAGAAAGAAATAGGTGATATTGTGGCACGCTCAATATGGAAAGGTCCGTTTATCGACGGATATTTGATAAAAAAAGTCAAGGTACTGTTGGAATCCGGTCGTCGTGATCCCATTAAGACTTGGTCTCGGCGCTCAACGCTGATTCCAGATTTCGTTGGAGTTACATTTTCCGTTCACAATGGCCGTAAATTTATTCCTGTGCTTGTTACCGAGGAAATGATCGGACATAAATTGGGAGAATTTGCGCCTACGAGGACATTCAATGGTCATGCCGGCGATAGAAAAGCCGCTAAGAAAGGTTGAGGAAAATGGCAAAAAGATTGCGCATAAAATCGCTTTCCGAAGATGTGATCGCCCGAGATCGTATGATTCAGGCGTCGCCGCGGAAGGTTAATCTGGTTGCAAGGCTAATTCGCGGAATGCCGGTTGCCATGGCGCTGGATGCTTTGAAATTTTGTAAAAAAGCTGTGGCTAAGGATGTCAGCAGAACACTTCAATCGGCTATCTCCAACGCGGAGACAAATCATGGATTGGATGTGGATCTCTTGACCGTAAGAGAGGCTTATGTCGGGAAAGCAATTACTCTTAGAAGGTTTATGGCTCGTGCTAAGGGTAGCGGAAGTCCTGTTTTGAAGAAATTCAGTAGACTGACCGTTGTGTTATGTGAAACTGGAGATTAATATGGGACAAAAAATAAATCCAAATTCACTGCGTTTGGGAATTATCCGCAATTGGAGCTCCAGCTGGTATGCCAAAAATGGCTATGCTGAGTTGTTACGTCAGGATTTCGAAATTCGAAAATTCGTAACAGAAAGATTGAAATTAGCGGGAATTTCCAAGGTTATTCTAGAGAGACTAGCCAAAAAAGTGGTGGTGACGATTCATACGGCGCGTCCAGGAGTTGTCATTGGAAAAAAAGGTAATGACATAGAAAAATTGCGTTCTGATTTGGTAGCCATGGTGGGAGCGGATGTCGCTCTGAACATCGTAGAGGTTCGAAAATCAGAAATCGATGCACGCTTGGTGGCCGAGTCCATTGCTCTGCAGATTGAAAAAAGAGTAGGATTCCGTAGAGCCGTCAAAAGAGCTATGCAGTCGACTCTGAGAGCTGGTGGTCTTGGCATAAGAGTCAATTGTTCCGGCCGTTTGGGAGGAGCTGAAATCGCTCGAATGGAGTGGTATCGAGATGGACAGGTACCGCTACACACCCTAAGAGCTGATATCGACTATGGAATCGCTACTGCCAATACAACCTACGGTTCGGTCGGTATAAAAGTTTGGATATATAGAGGCGAATTATTTAATGCCAAATCGGTCTTCCTGCCAAAAAAAATCAGCGACAGAAACGATAGAGGCGATAGATCCGACAGGAATAGGGAGTAAAAGATGTTATCTCCAGCTAAAATGAAATATAGAAAGCACTTCAAAGGACGAGTTAGTGGAGTTGCATCTCGTGGGCATCAGTTGAGCTTCGGTTCATACGGCCTCAAAGCTATGGAACCGGCTCGCATAACCGCAGCACAAATAGAAGCTGCAAGAAGAGCCATCACTAGATGTATGCGTCGTGTAGGAAAAGTCTGGATCAGAATATATCCACACCTTCCGGTCACCCAGAAACCCGCCGAAGTGCGTATGGGAAGTGGAAAAGGTGGCGTGGAATATTGGGCCTGTAGAGTCTATCCGGGAACCATTATGTTCGAAATGGATGGCGTGGATGCGGAAGTCGCCAATCGGGCATTGGCATTGGCGTCGGCAAAATTGCCGGTCTTGACCAAAATAGTTACCAGAGGAGCTTGATCATGACCAAAAAAAATGTCGTTAATGAAGTGGAATCCAGCAAAAGAGAGGCCATGAGAATTCGTTTCCGTAGGGTTTTGGGAGAAACAGTTCCTTCGCATACCATCAGGGAAATACGTAGGAAAATAGCGAAACATGTGAAAAATAATTGCGAAATGAGAGGAAAAGATGCCTAAGCGTATTTTAGAAGGCGTGGTCACAAGTAACTCCTGTGAAAAAACCATTACAGTATTGGTTACCAGGCGTGTTATGCATCAGAAATATAAAAAGTATGTTAATATCACTAAGAAATATCACGCCCATGATGAAAAAAATGAGTGTGCCATTGGCGATCGCGTATCCATTTGTGAATCCAGTCCGATTTCCAAAACGAAATGCTGGATCGTAGTGGACGGCGACAATACCGGGAGTATATAAACCATGATACAAATGCAATCACGATTAACCATTGCCGATAACTCCGGTGCAAAGGAAATTATGTGCATCAAAGTTCTGGGCGGAGCGGGACGTCGCTATGCTCGGGTGGGAGACGTTATCGTGGCTTCCGTAAAAGACGCTATTCCTCGGGGGAAAGTAAAAAAAGGCGATGTCGTGCAGGCTGTCGTTGTGAGAACTGCTTCTTCCATCTATAGAAAAGACGGAAGCGTCATAAGGTTCGATCGGAATGCAGCGGTGATAATTAATAAACAGGGAGAGCCAATAGGTACTCGTGTTTTTGGTCCGGTCACAAGAGAGCTGCGCTCAAAAAATATGATGAAAATTGTTTCGTTGGCTCCGGAGGTACTATAATGGATAAATGGCGCATTAAAAAAGGTGATACGGTTCAGGTAATCGCAGGAAAAGATAAGGGCACAAAAGGTGAAATCTTACGTGTTCTGCGAGAAGAGAGAAGAGTGGTGGTAAAAGGCGTTAATGTATGTACAAAACATCGTAAGCCGTCATCAGTGAGTCCGGGAGGACTCGAAAAATCTGAAAGAGCCATCCATGCCTCCAACGTTATGCTGGTGGATTCCTCTGATGATAGGCCAACTCGTGTCGGGATGAAGGTGGTCGATGGTAAAAAAGTACGCTTTTCCAGGCGTACTGGATCTTTAATTGTTTAGGCGTGAGAAAAAAATGGCTCGTTTAAGAGATTTTTATTTTAAAACTATCGTTCCAAAGCTTAGAGAAGAGTTTAAATTTGTGAACGATCTGCAGGTCCCTAGATTTGAAAAAATAGTTCTCAATATGGGAGTGGGAGAAGGTACTTCCGATAGCAAATACATCAAGCAGGCGGTAGAAGAATTGACTGCCATCGCTGGTCAGAAGGCGGTCATAACGATTGCTCGTAAATCTGTGGCAGGATTTAAGCTGCGGCAGGGACAAAAAATCGGCGCAATGGTTACTTTGCGCGGAGAAAAAATGTATGAGTTCTTGGATCGTCTCATCAACATCGCTCTTCCAAGAGTTCGTGACTTCCGGGGATTGCCCAAAAAATCATTTGATGGCAATGGTAACTATTCCTTTGGCATCAAAGAACAGATAGTGTTTCCGGAAATAGCCGTGAGCAGTGTAGAAAATATTCATGGATTGGATGTGGTTGTTGTCACATCTTCTTCCAATAATGCCCACGCGGCGGCGCTGCTGAAGGCTTTTAATTTTCCGTTTATGGCGTAGGGGAGGGGAAAAAAATGGCTCGCAAAAGTACAATGGAATCTGTCAAAAGAATTCGCAGAATTGTTGCGGCAAAAAAAGCTACCCGCGATGCTCTAAAAGCTGTTATCATGAACAAAGACGTAGCCGCTTCGGAGCGCTTTGCCGCTCAGTTGAAGTTAGCGGCTATGCCGAGAACGTCCTCGGCCACAAGAATTCGTAACCGCTGCATGGTTACAGGACGTGCTCGTGGTGTCTATAGGAAATTTAACATATCCCGCATTATGTTGAGGGAAATGGCCGCCGAGGGATTGATTCCTGGCGTTCGTAAAGCAAGTTGGTAAGGAGTAAATAGATATGATGACCGATCCTATTTCGGATATGCTGGCAAGAATAAAGAATGCATGCCAGCGTTATTTTGAAACAGTTGATATCCCATCATCCAAAATTAAAGCTGGTATTTTGCGAGTTCTGGAAAGAGAAGGCTACATAAACGGTTTCAAAGAGGTTGAAAAAGATAATAGAATTTTTCTCAGGGTAAACTTGAGATACTATGATGGAAAATCTGTGATTAATGTTTTGGATAGAGTGTCCAAGCCAAGTCGTAGAGTTTATTCCAAGTTGAAGAAAATATCTTCGGTATTCAATGGTTTTGGCATTTATGTGCTATCCACTTCCAAAGGAATTATGTCCGACGCAGAAGCTAAGGAAAATAATGTTGGCGGTGAAATTTTGTGTAAGGTATTCTAAAATGTCTAGAGTTGGAAAACATCCCATAAATATTCCATCGGGCGTAAACGTTTCGTTTGTGGACGGTGTGTTGATCGGGAAAGGAAAAAACGGTGAATTCAGTTTTAAAGTGCATGACAGCGTTTTTACGGAAATAACCGGTGAAAAAATAACGTTTAGTCCATCTGGAAACGATAAAATTTCCAGATCCATGTGGGGCACCTGCAGGGCCATAGTTTCGAAATACATAGAAGGACTGACCACTCTTTTTTCCAGAAAATTAAATCTGGTGGGAGTTGGTTACAGAGCCAGTGTGCAGGGGAAAAATCTCGTAATGCAGCTGGGATATAGTCATGAGATTGTAGTCGAAATTCCTGTAGGATTGACCGTTGTCTGCGAAACTCCTACGGCGGTTCGGGTATCCGGCGCCAATAGGCAATTGGTGGGCGAGATGGTAAAAAGGCTCCAGAAATATAGAGCTCCAGAGCCCTATAAAGGAAAGGGAGTTATCATTGATGGTCAGTATGTGTATCGTAAAGAAGGAAAGAAGAAGTAGCCATGTCCAGATTTAGTAAAAATTTTGTTCGCAGGGCGAACCGAGTGCGATACAAGGTGCGCGTTAAATCTTTTGGTAAACCGAGATTATCGATATTTAGGTCTGAGCGCCACATATATGCCCAGATCATAGATGACTCTTGTGGGAGAACACTTTGTGCTGCGTCTACAATTGACAATGCTCTCCGGGAATCTAAAAAATTGGCCAGTTGTGACACCGCCGTTCGAGTGGGAACTTTATTGGCCGAAAGAGCCATCGTGGCTGGCATAAAAGAGGTTGTGTTTGATCGCGGAGGCTATAGCTATCATGGTAGAGTAAAGGCTCTGGCAGATGGTGCACGCAGTGGTGGATTATTATTTTAGGGAATGGTTTTATGAGTCGCGAAGAAGTAGCTTATGTTGAAAAACTTGTCTCCATTAATCGTGTAGCCAAGGTTGTTAAGGGCGGAAAAAGATTTTCGTTCTCGGCTTTAGTCGTAGTGGGAGATGGAAAAGGAAGAGTTGGCTTTGCCGGTGGTAAAGCAAAAGAAGTCTCCGATGCGGTAAAAAAAGCGTCCGAAAAGGCCAAAAAGTCCATGGTGAGGATTCCAATGCGCGAAGGTCGTACCCTGCATCATGACTCATTCGGAAGATTCGGAGCCGGTAAAGTGATTTTACGTTCTGCCGTCGCCGGTACCGGAATAATTGCCGGTGGCGCCATGAGATCCGTGTTCGAAGCATTGGGAATACAGGATGTCGTCAGTAAATGCGTGGGATCTGCAAATCCGCATAACATGGTGAGAGCCACTTTCAATGCACTGCAATCGGTGGTTTCTCCTAGATACATAGCAAATAAACGCGGTAAAAGAATCGGCGAAGTCACTTCTCGCCGGACTGCAAAATAATGGGGATTTATCATGACGAAAGCCGATGAAAAAACTAAAAAAATATGTGTCCAGCAGATTGGTAGTGGTATAGGATGTGAAAAATCTCAGGTTTTGAGTCTAAAGGCTCTTGGTTTGGGAAAAATCGGGAAAAAAACCGTTCTGCAGGATAATGGTTGTACGAGAGGGCTTATAAGAAAAGTTTCTCATCTGGTAAAAGTTGGGGATGCAAATGAGTAATATCAAATTGAGCAATCTTAAGGCTCGCGATGGAATAGATAAAAAAGCAATAGGTCGTGGCATAGGTTCCGGCTGCGGAAAAACCAGCACCTACGGCCATAAAGGAGGAAAAGCTCGTTCCGGGCGTGGAAAAGTAAAATGGTTCGAAGGTGGGCAAATGCCGATTTATCGGCGTCTTCCAAAGCGAGGATTTGTGTCGAAAAGTGATAAATCATGCATCGTCTGCATAAATCTTGTGGATCTTCAAAGGCTTTGCGATGCGAAAATTATTTCTGCAGGGCAGGAGATTAATTTGGAAATTTTGAAGAGCCTGTATGCCATAAAAAATAGCGCCTGTACGCTTCGTTTATTGGGAAAAGGGGAGTTGAAAACTCCTCTAATCATTACGGCTGGATATGCTACTGATTCCGCCATAAGAGCCGTGGAAATGGCCGGTGGAAAAGTGCAAATAGCATAAAATTATTGCAAGGATTGCCTTAGCGGTCCAGTTGCGGTAATTCTATGTAATAGTGGGGGTTATTTAATGTCATCAGAATCTATTTTCGATCGAGGCTTCAGTCTAGAGTCGTTTTCCAATGCGTCTGATTTTCAAAAAATGCGTATATTTACCATGTTAGCTCTTTTTGTTTACAGAATAGGAACATATATTCCGCTGCCGGGTCTTGATCCTGCCATTATAGATGAATTGGCTCGCAGGCATTTGTCCGGAGGTGGTTTTTTGGGGATGTTCAATATGTTCTCCGGAGGAGCGCTCAGTCGTATGACGGTGTTTGCCTTGAACCTTATGCCTTACATATCTTCCAGCATTATTATTCAGTTGTTTACAATGATTTCCCCGACGCTGGAGGCTTTGAAAAAAGAAGGCGAAACCGGTCGCAAAAAAATTAATCAATATACCCGATATTTGACGATTTTCGTAGCGGGATTTCAGGCTTATGGCGCCAGTCTTTATCTTATGAATATTCCCGGTGGTCCGGTGAAAATTGGTGGATTGTTTCCGCTGATAGCTGTTCCATCTTTGATATGTGGTACAATGTTTTTGGTTTGGCTGGGAGAGCAGATTACGTCGCGGGGAGTAGGAAATGGATCATCGCTGCTGATCTTTTCCGGTATCGTCGCCGGTATGCCATCCAGTATCGCCAGTATTTTTGAAATGGGACGGGCAGGAGCACTATCCATATTTGCGGTAACTGTCATATTTATCGTTGCCATTTTGGTCATATTATTCGTGGTGTTTATGGAAAGAGCCCAGAGACGAATCGCCATACATTATCCACAACGGCAGGCCATGATGGCGCAGCAAGGAAAAACTATGGATTCCAATCATCTGCCGTTAAAAATAAACTCCGCCGGTGTTATTCCGCCGATTTTTGCCTATTCGTTGCTTTCTCTCCCCCTAATGTTAGCGGGTTTTTTGCACGGTGATAAGGGAGGGATATTCGGCGATGTACTGAATTTTTTCAGTCGAGGAGGAGTGTGGTTTTCGGTGGTATTGATCGCCATGATAATGTTCTTTTCGTTTTTCTATACGGCGGTAGTGTTTAATCCAACGGAAACGGCGGACAATCTCAAAAAAGCCGGCGGATTTATTCCGGGCGTAAGACCTGGACAGGCCACTGCGGAATATCTGGATTATATATTAACCAGATTAACCACCGTTGGAGCTCTTTATATGTCGTTTGTATGCATTCTTCCGGATATAATGCAATCGAGATTTGGAGTGCATTTTATTTTTGGTGGTACGGGAGTCTTGATTATTGTGGGCGTTACCATAGATACCATTTCGCAGATATATACACATATATTGTCACATCAATATAGGGGCGTTTTGAAGAAGGTGGGAAAGAAAAAATGAGATGTTGTTGCGGATGTAAAAAAAAAGAAAATGAATCTGTTCCCGGAACAAAAGACACAAAAGGCGCAAAAAGTGTAAAAATTGTTGTACTTTTGGGTGCTCCCGGAGCAGGAAAAGGAACTGTTGCACAATATTTATTAGATAATTATGATGTAGTGCATTTTTCTACTGGAAATTTATTAAGAAATGAAGTAAAAAATGATACTGAGCTCGGCCGTGAGGTTAGTGCTTACGTTGGTTCCGGCGGATTGGTGAACGATGATATTATCAATAAGGTTGTGGAATTGAATTTAGCGAAAACTCTAGAAAGCGGTTCGGCGATATTGTTGGATGGTTATCCTCGCTCGGTAGATCAGGCTAAGTTTTTGGATCAATTGGATTCCGGAAGTCTAAGAGACGCGATTCGTATTATTGAAATAGATGTGGAATCCGAAGTAGTAGTGGCGAGGCTTTTCGACCGCAAGATATGTTCGAAGTGTGGCGCGACATTTGGTCGTTTGGATGTCATTGCGGAATGTTCTCGTTGTGGAGGAGCTTTTGTGAAGAGGCCTGATGATGAAGAAGTTGTCATAAGGCGTCGTTTACAGGAATATAAAAGCACGACTATGCCTGTTTCTGAGTATTACGGGAGCAGATTGTTGAAAGTGAATGGCGACAGGTCGCCGGATGAGGTAGCACGGGGCGTCACTGACGTTTTCCGTGATTTTGGCGTAAAAAAGAGGAGATGATTCGTGGCTCGTATAGCTGGTGTAAATTTACCCGATAAAAAATGTGTTGAGTTCGCTCTGCGGTATATATATGGGATAGGTCCAACGAGATCAGCTTTGATCTGCAAAGAAGTGGGCATCCCGTCTTCCAGAAGAGTATTTGAGCTCACCGACGATGAAGTTTTGAGAATTCGTGAGGTTATAGATAGAGATTATCAGGTGGAAGGGGATCTGCGACGAGTGGTCACCATGAACATCAAAAGACTGATGGATCTCGGTTGCTACAGGGGATTGAGACACAGAAAAGGTTTACCGGTTCATGGTCAAAGAACCCACACCAATGCCCGTACCAGAAAAGGAAAAGCGAGAGCAATTCCTGGCAAGAAAAAAGTAACGAAATAAGGGGTTAGCACACTATGGCTTATAAGAGTACTCAAAAAGTTAAGAAAAAAGATAAAAAAAATATTGTTTCCGGTGTTGTTCATATCAACGCCACCTTTAATAACACTACCATTACCATCACGGACATAAATGGTAATGCCATTGCCTGGAGTTCAGCTGGCAGTTTGGGATTTAAAGGATCACGTAAATCGACGCCATATGCTGCGCAGATGGCGGCTGATAAAGCCGCGGCAAAAGCAATAGAACATGGTATGAAAAATGTTGATGTGGAAATTTTGGGACCGGGTTCCGGTCGCGAATCTGCTTTGAGAACATTTCAGTCGCTGGGATTGATTGTCGGCGCCATAAGGGATGTTACTCCAATTCCACATAATGGGTGCAGACCACCAAAACGCAGAAGAGTTTAGTAAGTTGAGAGGTTTACAGTGATTCGAAAACAATGGCAGGATCTAATAAAACCGTATAAATTGCAGATCGACGGTGTGGGGGATTCCGAAATCGATGTCATGAATAGAGTTGAAACATTTGTGGCGGAGCCTTTGGAAAGAGGTTTTGGAACAACATTGGGAAATGCTATTCGCCGTGTTCTTTTGTCGTCGCTAAAGGGAGCTGCAGTTACGTCCATAAGAATAGATGGCGTTCTGCATGAGTTTTCGACCATTCCAGGAATATCGGAGGATGTGACTGATATCATTCTCAATATAAAATCCATGCCGCTAAAAATTGATACTGATACTCCTCATAAAATGAAAATATCCGCAAAGGGCCCCTGTGAGGTTACCGCTGGCATGTTTGAGTGTGGTGCTGGATTGGAAATCCTGAATCCGCATCATTACATCTGTACCGTCGCCGATGGAGCGTCGTTTACCATGGAAATGAATGTGGCTGTGGGAAGAGGCTACGTACCCGGACCACAAAACCGTACCGAAAATGCTCCGGTGGGAACTCTTTTCATCGATTCCATATTTAATCCTGTAAAAAAAGTGTCCTACAGGGTGGAAAATACTCGCGTAGGGCAGGTGACTGACTACGATAAATTAATCCTCGACGTGGAAACCAACGGATCCATCAAACCTGACGACGCCATCGCAATGGCTGCAAAAATATTGCAGGATCAGCTGCAGAAATTTATTAATTTCGAAGAAGAAATTGAAGAATTAGACGCCGATAAAGAACAGGTTCTGCCATTCAATCCGAACTTGCTCAGAAAAGTGGACGATCTCGAATTGTCTGTTCGCTCCATGAACTGCCTGAAGGGTGATAATATCGTGTACATCGGTGATCTGGTACAAAAAACAGAAGGTGAGATGCTTCGAACTCCAAATTTTGGACGTAAGTCTCTCAATGAAATAAAAGAAGTGCTCTCCCAAATGGGTTTGTACTTGGGTATGCAGGTTAACGGTTGGCCGCTGGAAAATATGGAAGATGCTTCCAAGCGTGCTCATGAAAAATTTTAAGGAGATTCAGAATGCGTCATAGAATGAGTGGAAGGAAATTTAATAGACCTACCGCACAGCGAAAAGCGCTGTTTAATAGCTTAGCGAAAGCTTTGTTGGGATATGAACAAATTGTTATAACTCTGCCAAAAGCCAAGGATCTGAGGCCATATGTGGAAAAAATGCTTACCCTCGGAAAGCAAGGAACCCTCGCCGCCAGAAGAAATCTATTCGCTAAATTGCGGGATAATAAACTGGTGGCAAAAATTTGTGGCCCACTTGCTACTCGCTACGCCGATAGAAATGGCGGCTATACGCGTATAGTTAAGTGCGGATTTCGTAACGGTGATGCCGCTCCAATGGCAGTCATTGAGTTGCTAAATCGCGATGTATCAGCCAAAGTCGGCGCTCCGAAAAAGCCGGAAGCTCCTACGGAAAATACAGCCGCACCCACTCCCGCTACTCCATGATAACGTCCTTCCATAATTCGGGAGAAAATAATGAATGCAATGGAGAGAGGAAAGCATTATCCTTTCACTGAAGCCCTTTTCCGAGAGCTCTCGCATAGCGACTGTGTTTAATAAGTCCATGGGAAAAACTTCCGGACTCGTGAAGGGACTAAAATCCCCCATTCAGCCCGGAGATATAGGAGATGTCCGCTGGAATGGACGTACTCCGGAGCAATTGGGAACGCTAACTGTCGAAAATATATTTTCCCCCTTTGGACATGTGCTTAAAAAAAATTCCGAAATTTTTGCCATCGACAGTGCCTGCTTCCTCTGCAAAAACGGAGTGCCGGAAAAAGCTCCTCATTCCGCGCTGTTCGATTCGCTAAAATCTCTACTTTTGGCGATTTCTACGGGAAATTGGATGGTAGATTACGTTTTTTTCGAAATTAATTTTTTATCGGAAGTGGGATTTGGTCTGGATTTGTCCAAATGCGTCCTCACGGGAGCTACTTCCGGACTTGCCTACATTTCTCCCAAAACAGGCTGTGCCGTTACGGCCGAGGCCGGCAAAAAATATCTGGATAAACTATTCAAATTACCGGCATTTTTAGTTTCCCGAGATCATAGTCCGCAGAATGTAGATATTTTTTGTGCTTTGGAAATAACAGGACATTTTTTAAGACGATACTTTTGTGGTATAAACAAAAGAGCATTGCCTTTTTCAAGGGATTGTCTAATTGAAAGCATAAAAAATATTATTGATGGAGTTAATCAGTGAAAATCAGCACAATTATCGATGAAATAGAAAAGCGTGTAGCCGTTACTCCGGAAACCGTCAAGAAATACATTAGTTTGGGATTGGAGGTGGAGCTGCCGCAAAATGTCGGATCGATGGCCGGATTTTTCGATGACGAATACGCAGCTGCCGGAGCAAAAATTACTGAAACCGCGTTTGTGGAAGATGCCGATTTTTATGTTTGTGTTAAGCCGTCGTTTTTGGGAGCGCCAAAAATTCCAGATGATTTAAAATTTAAATCCGGGAGTCATTTGGTGGGTATTTTATCTCCTTTACTGCACGAGAGATCTCTAAAAAAATTGTCGGAAATGGAAGTAAATTGCTATGCACTGGAGCTTGTCCCCAGGATTACGAGAGCTCAATCTATGGATGTTTTGTCTTCGCAATCTAGTATTGCCGGCTATAGGGCGGTGCTGGAGGCGCTGTCGCTCTATAGACGCGTAGTCCCGCTGATGATGACGGCGGCCGGCACTGTGCGTCCGGCGAAGATACTGGTGCTGGGAGCCGGAGTAGCTGGACTGCAAGCAATCGCCACGGCAAAACGTCTGGGAGCCGTTGTCTATGCCTTCGATGTGCGAAGCGTCGCTAAGGAACAGGTGGAGAGCCTGGGCGCTACCTTTATATCCGTCGAAGCTAAAGATAGCGGTGAAACTGCCGATGGCTATGCCAAAGAAATGGACGACGACTATAAAAAACGTCAGGCGGAAAAGCTTGCGGAAGTCATTGCAAAAATGGATGTAATAATCACTACGGCCCAGATTCCAGGAAAACCGGCTCCGCTGCTCATAACTGAGGAAATGATAAAGTCAATAAAGAGCGGATCCGTGATTTTGGATATGGCCACCGAAAGCGGTGGAAACTGCGCTCTATCTCAAAAAAATGAGGTCGTGCTCGTGAACGGCGTGAGCATTATAGGATACGCAGATCTCGCCGCTAGCGTTGCATTCGATGCAAGCCAATTGTTTGCAAGAAACGCGTTCAATTTTGTCGCCCTCATGATCAAAAACGGAAATATCGATACGTCCGACGAAATTGTACAAGCAGCACTGTTGAAAAATTTATCCGGAGAATAAAATATGGATATGGAAATCCTGCGAGACGTAATAAAAAAAGCCCAAAATTTTGGAGCAGACAGCGTAGATATTAAATTGCAGAAAAAAAAAGGCATTGCCGTAGCTACTCGCATGACGAAACTGGAAAATATAACCCAGTCGGAAATCTTGAACGTCAATATGCAAGTGTTTATCGGAAAAAAAAGCGCAAATATCATTACGAATAATCTAACAGAACTACAAGAAAATAGTTTTGTGGAAAAAGCCATTTTCGCCGCAAAAAATTCTCCGGAAGAACTCGTAAATTCGAGAGCTGATGCATCGCAATTATGCAAAAATTTCAAAAAAATAGATATCTTTGACCCAACGGAAATGTCCGGGAAACGTCTCCTGGAGAAAGCTGTAAAATGCGAATCGATGGCGCTCCAAACAAAAGGAATAACAAATTCCGGCGGAGCACAGCTGGAAAATACATTCACAAAAACAATCCTCATGAAAAGCGAAGGGTTTTTCGGCGAATATGAAAAATCCGTCAGTGGCATAGCCATTGAAACGCTTGCGGAAAAAAATGGAGAACTGCAGCGAGACTACGCCTACTCCAATGCCATCTATGTTGCGGATATGAAAACGCCAGAGCAAATAGCTCAGGAATCGGCAGACATGACCATCAAAAAATTGGGATCCAGAAAAATAAAATCCTGCCGGGTTCCGATTTTATTTCACAAAAGAGTCGGACGCAGTTTGCTAAAAAATCTGCTAAGCGCCTTAAACGGATCCGCCGTGGCAAAAGGAACAAGCTTTCTGAAAGATAAATTATCTCGGCAGGTTTTTAGTAGGCATTTGAACATATCGGACAGGTACGATCTTGATCGGGGACTGCGGTCCCGTCCGTTTGACGCCGATGGTCTGGAGTGCATGAATACAAAATTAATATCTTCCGGTGTTGTGAACTCCTTCCTGCTAAATACCAAATATGCCCGCAAATTGGGACTGGCGTCTACGGCAAATTCTTCCGCTGTGGACGAAATCTCTCCCAACGAAGTCTTCATGGAAAACGGAAATACATCATTTGAAGATCTACTAAAAAATATAAAACATGGATTGTTCGTGGTGGACCTGCTGGGAAACGGATTAAATATCGTAACTGGAAATTACAGCCAGGGAGCCGCTGGATTCTGGATAGAAAACGGCGAAATTACCTATCCGGTGCACGAAATAACCATCGCTGGAAATTTCATCGATATGCTCTCAAATTGCTCAATTGGATCGGATATGGAAATAAAATCTGGTTGGGGTTCACCTACAATTTTGCTGGATGAAATGATTGTTGGAGGGATTTAACTCAATGAAAAAAGCATTATTGCTCAGTTTGCTAGCATTTTCGGTTTTTGTTGCAGATGGCAAAACGGCGCGGTCTCCGAAAAAAAAATTTCCGCAGGTTACCCGAAGCGCCCCAAAAGCCAAAAAATCCTTTTCTGCTTCTGCGGAAGAAACCAATAGCAATGGCATACACGCGGAACAGGCGCTGCTCATCGATTTCGACAATGAAGAACATCTGTACGGGAAAAATTCCGACGAACGCTGTGTCCCTTCTTCCATGACAAAATTGATGACCATCTATCTGCTGTTCGAGGCCATAGCCAAGGGCGAATTGAAAATGGACGATGAACTTCCGGTAAGCGAAGTCGCCCAAAGCAAAGAAGGATCCCGCAGTTTTTTTAAGGCCGGTACATTGGCAAATGTGGACGAGATCGGAAGAGCGTCGTGTAGGG
>JAITAC010000059.1 GCA_031284345.1 Holosporaceae bacterium
AAAATATTGATATTTTTATCTTGTGTTTTTTTCACGTGACTGTAATATAATAAATACACTTGTTTACAAATGGAGGAAAAATATGAAAAAAACGACAAGAACTTTAGGGCTAGTGCTTGGTTTTGCGTTCACGATGTCGGCAGCGGATGCGACGACGACGACGGAAAATAATGCTAACGAGAAGTCTGACAAGAAGACGGAAGCAATTAAAGTTCCCAAAAAGTATGAAATAAAAAACGGCCTAATTGGTGTGAATCGGGATATAAATTCAACATTGACGAAGTATATGAAAACTGAGGACATTCGTCAGCTATATGGTGTAGACGCTATATATTGTGAGTGGAAAAAGCATTTTCTTTTTGGAAAATTCCGCTCTAAGGAAAGAGAAAGACATATTGACATCAGTTGTTTTTCAAGCAATTCACTTCTTAATAATCTGATTCTCAAGGATTTGGTCTACAGTTGTCCTGGTTATCCGTGTATATTTATGCTCTTGCTGAACAAGCCACAATATCAAAGAAATATTTGTTTTAGTGCCTTTGGTTGCTTGCTAAAGAAGATATGGAAGAATGCCAAGGGTAATCCAAAAATCTTTAACGAAAAACTGCACGAGGGCGTTGACAAGGATGGAAATGATCTTTTTACTTTTTGGGCCCAAATATTATTTGGTTTCGCCAAATTAAACCCTAAATCATTAGAATATTTCGATAATAATGAATCTGAATTGTTAGAATACTTTGATTCAAAATTAATATCCTATGATTTTGCCCCTAAATTACAAGACCACTATAGTAACGAATTATTAGACCATGCTAGTATTATTTGGATTAAAGGTGTTATTATATTTAAAAATCTTATTATTTTTTTTACTATGCATGGTGTTGATTTTGATATACCAGCTCCCAATGGTAGAACAGTGTTCCATTATTTTCCTGTACTAAAGAAATGGAGTGATATATCTAAAAAAGCAGTTCCAATTGAAATGGACTAGCACAGTAGCAGAGATATCTGTGGAAATTGTGTAGCCGAAATTAGGCTGCATTTTCGTCCTCCGAGAATCAAGGAATTACCTCATGGGTCGGTCTTTTTTTATTTACTCAATAAAAATCTTGGCGTCTTTTTGTGCAACGATTGGCGCCCCAGCTTGTGTAGTTTCGCGAAAACTTTACTATCCATCAGTGAATAGTATGAAGGTAAAAATGATATGTCCGATTTAATTTTTACTGCAGCTCGTTGTACTATCGGTGTATCGTTGATAATAGTATTTGCAACTTTTTTCCACTCATTATAAACAAGATTACAGTAGGGTTTATAATATTTTTCGATTCTGGAATGATAGTACCCGACAGCGGTGGTCCATGTGTGATGCGCTTGCCTTAGGGAAAGAAGATATTTTGCGCCGTATCGAACATTACAATGGGGAGTAAATGCCTCCTCCAGTGTCTTGAACGCTTTGCTGTGGTGCATCAGATTTACCTGCATACAGCCCACATCTATATTCTTTACGCCGCGGGCGATCAGTTTTTTTACCGCCACTATGGCTGCATTTTTTGTGGAAAAATAATATCCGCGACCGTTGGCGCAAATGGTCCAGGGCCAGGGCCTTTTTTTACTGCCCGATGACCTTCCGGATTCCACCGTACCAATGGCCAGTAGCAATCTCTTTGGAATGCCCAGTGTGCGCTCCATCTTTACAATTTCACTTTCGCACAAATCATGGGGAGAAAAATACGGACTGCTGTGTCTCTCCCTGATGCTAATCTTTTTTTTGGGAGTTGCTGCCGCTTCTGCCAATTGATTACATCCGCAACAGGCCATCACCATGCAACATAAAAATACCATTATGCGATACCACTTCACTGTCATAATTTCCATTTCCTAAAAAAAATCAGGGTCATCGTATTTTTTGGAGCAGGAATTATGCCGCTGGCGGCGATGTTAATAATTTTGTGATGGATATTTTTTTTAATTAATAAAATTTATTTCAATTGATGCTAACGTTCTGTTTTTCTTTGTGTCCTTCATGGAATTTCTTAAGATATTGTAGGTGATTGATGAGAAAAATGAACAGTAACTTTTAATTAATCCATCCGGTTAGTATTCTTTTAAAAGAATAATCCCGAAAAGCGGCAATAATTGCCGCAACGTCGGCAAAAATGCGTTTTTTTAGTTATGCAGTTTCTAATGTGCTATAATTTGCAGATTCTTTTAAAAACCCTAAAAATAGAGCCCATAGAATGTTAAGATAACATTGTGTAAACTTAGCGCTAGACTTGACTTGTTCTGGAGAAATAAACTTGGCTGAGCTACGAGGACAATTGGAACGTATTACCTACGAAAGCGAAGAGAACGGCTATCTGGTGGCCAAGATCAAAATTCCTGGCTCGAGCGAGTTGGTGACGGCGGTAGGTAACATGACATCTCCAGTTATTGGGGAAATTCTCTGCATGCAGGGCGAGTGGCTGCAGCATCCGAAGTTCGGCAAACAGTTCAAGGTCGAGACGTGCCAATGCTCCGTTCCAGATAGCCGCCATGGCATAGAGAAGTACATAGGATCTGGTCTGATAAGGGGCATTGGTCCGGCAATGGCCAAGAGAATCGTCGGAATTTTCAAAGAAAAAACGCTGGACATCATAGATACGGACATAGCTCAGCTGGCCACTGTGCCAGGCATTGGTAAGCAGCGCATCGAGATGATTGCCTCCGCCTGGAAACAGCAGAAAGAGATCAGATCCGTGATGATTTTCCTTCAATCTCACGGAGTCGGTTCCTCCTATGCCGCCAAAATTTTCAAAAGGTATGGCAACAGATCCATAGAGATAATTTCCGACAATCCCTATAGGTTGGCCCATGATATTTCCGGCATTGGATTTCTTACGGCAGATAAAATCGCCAGAAAAATGGGATTTGATGAAAATTCTGTGCTGAGGGCAGAGGCTGGCATTCTGTTCACCCTGAATCAGTTATCCTCCCAGGGACATGTCTACTGTCCTCTGGATGAGCTGGTAACCGAAACGAACAAATTGCTTAATGTCGAGGCTGGCATTTTGCACACCGCCATTCAAAACATGCAGATGGCCAACAATGTGGTCATTGAACAATTATTGGACAGCGATTTGAATCCGCAGGAATGCGTGTTTTTATTCGGCTATCACTTCTCCGAAGTGCAGGTGGCTAACATGCTGCTTTCCATACAAAAAACGCCCAAGGCATTTGCCGGAGAGCCCATGAATGCCGCAGTGGCCATCAAAGATGCCCAGAAACAATTGTCGATTCAGCTGGCTCCAAAGCAGCTGGAGGCCATAAGAGCCGGCATAGAAAATAAAATTCTTGTAATTACTGGAGGTCCTGGCACTGGCAAGACAACGATTACAAAATCCATTTTGCAAATATACGCGAACGCTTCCCGACGGGTGCTGCTGACGGCGCCGACGGGGCGCGCGGCGAAACGCATGTCGGAAGCCACTGGATTTGCAGCAAAAACCATTCATCGTCTGCTGGAATTTAACCACATAAAAGGAGGATTCCAGAGGAACGAAGATAACCAATTGAATTGCGATTTGCTGGTGATCGACGAAGCCTCCATGGTGGATCTTCTGCTGATGTATCATCTGCTCAAGGCAATTCCCCGCGGTGCAACCATCATCATGATCGGTGACATTAATCAATTGCCGTCGGTGGGAGCCGGCAGCGTTCTCAAGGACATAATAAAATCCGAAAAGTTCCGTGTCGTGGAATTAAACGAAATTTTTCGCCAGGCGAAACAATCCGCCATTGTGGTGAACGCCCACAGGATTATTCACGGAGAAATGCCCTTCTGCAGCAACAGCGAACGCGATAATTTATTCTTTCTGTTCGAAGATGATCCGGAAAATGTGCTGGAGAAAATCCTCGACATGGTTAAGCGACGCATTCCGGCAAAGTTTAAGTACAGTCCCCTGGCAGACATTCAGGTGCTCACCCCCATGAATCGCGGCAATGTAGGCACCAACGCCATCAATGGAGCTCTGCAGAACGCGCTCAATCCGGATGGATTTGAAATTAGTCGCGGCGAAAAAAGATTTAGAGTTGGTGATAAGGTCATGCAGATTCGCAATAATTATGACAAGGACGTCTTCAACGGAGACATCGGAATCATAGTAGATATCGATGTCGAAGAACAAACCATAATAGTGCATATGGACGGAAAAAATATCCACTATGATTTTTCCGAAACGGACGAAATTGTACTGGCCTACGCCATATCAATACATAAGTCACAGGGATCCGAATACCCGGCGGTGGTAATACCTCTGGTTACGACTCACTATGTGATGCTGCAGAGAAATTTGCTCTACACCGCCATAACTCGGGGAAAGAATCTCGTGGTGGTGGTGGGCAGCAGGAAAGCTCTGGCCATAGCCGTGAAAAATAATAAAATTATGCAGAGAAATAGCTGGTTACACATGCGATTAAGATAGATTCGGAAAAATAAATCAGTAGAAAGATAGATGATTGAGATAGAATTACAGAAAAAATACAAAGGCGAGCTCCGGAGAGCTCGAACTTTTGAGAGTATACAACAATAGATAGATTATTGTATAATGCATTTATTTTAGGAGATGAGAAATGCATTTGCGTAAAGTGTTCATCAGAATTGATTGTAAAAAACGGCTATGTGAAAGGAAAGCAGAGATACAAGTGTAAATCGTGCAACTATAATTTTGTTGAAATCGACGGCAGAAGTAGGCCTCATGATGCATCCAAGAGAGCGCTTGCAGTCATACTATATACAATGTCGA
>JAITAC010000076.1 GCA_031284345.1 Holosporaceae bacterium
TTTATTTGACTTTAGAGTAGTCTAGCATCCAGGAACTATTCGCAAACTGCTTTTGCTGGTGCCTTAGGAGTATCTGAATGTGCTCGGGAAAGTCCTTGAAAAAGCTCGGTTTGGGAACGTATATGGATCGGATTTTAAATTTTGAACATGGAAAATAGCTAATGAAAAAAGAAAATTGTGGTTCGGCAGAAATGGAACAAGAGTGCTATGTATCAAATAGAAAATGGGGCATCAAGAGAATATGTCAGGCGTGTAATATTCGTTTTTATGATTTTGATAAATCTCCCATAAATTGTCCCATCTGCAATGCACTTTTTGATCCGGAGCATTTATATAAGAGAAAAACGAAAAATTCTCAGGAAAAAAGTGAGGACGTGGAGAATATCGCCGTAGACATAACCGACGACGTTCTGGTGGATGAACCGGACGACGAAATCGATGAATTAGGCGAGGAAGAAGATATATCAATTGAAGGTGAAACAAAAGATAATTAACCAGAATAATTACCAATGTTGAGTTGTAGAGCTTTTCTTTCGATTGTTTGCATTTTAGGAAGTTTGGGAAATATTTTTTCCAAAGAGGCTTTGCCTAACGCATACGATATTAATGCAGATGAAACGGACGATGACGAGGACGAAATCGATTCCATTTGGGATTCCTATCCGGTGGAAATAGATAGCGTCAACATCCAAATCCTCGATAAAATCAGTGGGAAGGTCTTTCGCCGCAAAGTAAAACTGAACGAAATTATCACTTTTGGAAATATATCTCTTAAACTAAGGCGATGTTTCAAAAATAGTCCGGAAGATACCAAAGAGATATATGCCTACATCGAGGTCTACGAAAATCGACAAAAGATTTTTTCCAATTGGAAGTTTGCTTCTCACCAATCGGTTAATCTTTTTCAGCATCCGGTGTACGACATAAAAATAGAGTTTTAGTATACCATGGATTTGCGAGAACTTTTTTATCAATCTCCGGTTTTTCTTGCACCCATGGCTGGTATTACCGATGCGCCATTTCGTCAATTGGTTTGCTCCTTTGGAGCATCGGCGGTGGTGTCGGAAATGGTTTCCAGCGAAGCCTTGGTGCGCAATAATATAAAGACGCAGCGCAGATTGATAACAACTAACGCCCTAAAGATCGTGCAAATTGTCGGCGCCGATCCTGAAAATATGGCGGAATCGGCGCGGATAAACGAGGCGCTGGGAGCAGACATCATAGATATCAATATGGGATGTCCGGCTCGAAAAATCGTGTCGAATACGTCCGGCGCAGCCCTCATGAAAAACGAAAATCTGGCGGTTGAAATCGCCGCCTCTGTGGTCAACGCCGTGAAAATCCCCGTTACCGTCAAAATGAGACTCGGATGGGACGCAGAACACATAAACTGCATCAGTCTGGCCCAAAAACTCGAGAACGTCGGAATAAAAATGTTCGCCATCCATTGCCGAACCAGAAATCAAATGTATAGCGGTCATGCAGACTGGTCCGCAATTTCAGAACTACCAAATATCGTGAAAATTCCCTATCTGTGCAACGGAGATATAAAAAATCCAGAAGATGCCCTGAAATCTATGAAATTGTCCGGCGCCGCTGGCCTAATGATCGGAAGAGCCGCTCTGGGAAAACCATGGCTGCTTCGCCAAATAATGGATTCTATCCATAATAAAAAAATAACTCCTTCACCATCATTGCAAGAACAATTTAATATAGTAATGCAGCATTTCTATGATACACTAAATTTTTATGGTAAAATTCACGGAATACGAGTATTCAGAAAACATTTTTGCTGGTATAGTAATGGACTAAGCGGCGCATCTAGGTTTAGAGAAATAATAAATAGAAGCGACGATATCTCTTTTATAAAAAATTGTGTGCAGAAGCTATATGAAAATAGCTTGCAGAAAAATTGTAATGAACTTCTGTTGAAAAAAATCTGAAGAATAATCGGAGTGTAATATATGGTGAATAAGAAAAATCCTGAACTATTGGAAAATGGATTATCAAACATACTGAGACAAAATTTGGAAAAATATTTCGATTCCCATAACGATGATGTCGTTCCGCCGGGACTCTATAATCGCGTCATTGGCGTCGTGGAGCAAGTTATGTTTGAGGTTACTCTGGAGCATGTCAGTGGTAATTGTCTGCGAGCGGCAAAAATACTCGGAATCAATCGCAATACGCTTCGTAAAAAAATAGCAAAAGAAAAATCTGGAGATATACATAATTGATTATTTAAAAAACATTGTTCTTTTTTTTAAAAAAACTAGAGTGCGAAATTTTTTGACCTATTTGTTTTTCGCCCTATCAATGTTTTTTTGTGTTTTTACCTATCTGCTATTATCCAATGTCGAGTCCTACAGTAACGGCTCGCAAAACGTGATAGCAGTTCTGTACGTCAACATTATTTTTATTCTGATTTTTTTGCTACTAAGTAGCCATAAAATATATGAACTCTGGTCGAATCGGCACAGCAAGGGATCCAGATTATCGTTCAGATTTGTGGTTATTTTTTCGCTATTATCGGTGATTCCATCGGTATGCATGAGTCTTTTTTCTGCATTTTTCTTTCACAGCGGCATAGAATCCTGGTTCAACGAGCGCAATAGAACGGTGCTGCGGGAATCCATGAAAGTGGCAGAGTCCTATCTAGATGAACACAAAAAAAATGCCATGAACGACTGTCTCACCATCGCAAAAATCATGGATTATCATGTGGAAAGTATGCTGGACATCATAGACGTCGACTATGAACATTTTTCCCAAAGCATGGGATTCCAATTGGACGATCTCTGCGCGCTGAAAGGAATAAACTCTGCCATATTGCTGGATTCGTCATTTAATATTATCGCCCATTCGAAATACAGTACAGCTCTGCACTTCATATACATAAATAAAAACGAAATAATTGATCAGGTAAATGAAAAAAATGCCATAATTCTAGAGCTGCCTGACGATAACACAAAAAATATAAACGCCATTGCCTGCTTTCGAACTCGCTCCAACGAATACATATACTTGATAATAGAAAAAAATGTCAATGCCCAGATCATATCGAACGCCCAGAACGCCCGCAGCGCCTACAACGAGTATTATAATCTGCTGGAAAAACGTGGTTCTCTGGAAATTGCATTTATTTTTATGTTTTTGATGGTGGGAATACTGCTGCTGGTGGCCTCCATAGTAATTGCGATTTTATATTCCTGGAAAATTGTGAAACCCATAAGCAATCTCATTGACGTTTCCGCCAGTATCATCGACGGAGATGACACTGCCCGAGCCAAAGAAGTTAGCTCCGATGAGGAAATGTCACTGCTCATAAAAACCTTCAATAAAATGGTGCAACAGGTACAGGAACAAAAGGAAGATCTGATCAATATTAATTCTAAGCTGGACGAAAGAATGAAATTCACCAGCAGCGTGTTGGCGGGAGTATCTTCTGGAGTGATAGGCATAGACCACAACGCCATTTATATATGGAATAATGCCGCCGAAAAATTGCTGGGCAAAGAAATCGTTTTCGGAGAACACATCGGAAATCTTATACCAGAAATCGAAGAAATGATAACGGAAGCCTACGAAAAGCAATTCCTAGAACGAGAAGTGCAATATAAAAAAGATGGAGAATATTTATTATTCTCGGTTAAAATAGAAAACATAGACTTCGCCGATAGCAACCTAAGTAGATTCGTGATAACATTCGATGATATGACAAATGTCGTTGTAGCTCAGAGGAGAATCGCGTGGGCAGAAGTGGCGCGCCGAGTAGCTCATGAAATAAAAAATCCCCTGACACCAATTCAACTTTCGGCAGAACGTCTGAAGAGAAAATATATTTCCCAAATATCGACGGATCCACAGATATTTTCCGAGTTGGTGAATACCATCATTCGCCAAGTGGGGGATATCAAAAGACTCATAGATGATTTCAATTTTTTTGCTCGGTTGCCGGAATCACTGCTGCGACTATGCGACGTGTACGAAATTTGCAAGCAAGCAATTTTTCTCATGGAAAATACCACCAATAGCGTTGAAATTACCTTTGATCATGCGAAAGAATCCTATACCACAAGAGCAGACGAAAGACTTTTGCATCAATCCATTGTGAATTTGATCCAAAACTCGCTAAATGCCTTGAATACCATAACCAAAGCCGATAAAAAAATATGCGTTACTTTGGAGGAAAATAATGAGCACATAATTGTATCAGTTGAAGATAATGGTCCCGGCCTACCAAAAGAAAAAATGGAGTCGCTCGCTACACCATATTTCACCCTGACGCCAAAAGGAACAGGACTGGGCTTGACGATCGTAAAGAAAATAGTACAAGATCATGGTGGGGAATTGTTGTTCGAAGATAGTAAATTAGGTGGAGCAAAAGTTACTCTATTAATTCCCCGGAGATAATCATTGGAAAACATCATGAATAGTGAAAATCATAGCGTGTTAATCGTAGACGATGATCCAGAAGTTCGTAAATTAATGGCAGACGTTTTGGCCGATGAAGGATATATAACGTTGGTCGCATCCAACGAACATGAGGCGTTTGCCCAAATGAAAAAACATGTGCCCGACGTGGTGTTTCTCGATTTATGGATAGGAGAAGAAGAATCCGCCGGTATAAAAATTCTCGGAAAAATAAAAAAAATAAACGATGAAATTCCCGTAATAATCATATCTGGACACGGAACCATAGATGTCGCTGTGCACGTCATCCAAAATGGCGCGTTTGATTTCATAGAAAAGCCGTTTGTTATCGATAGATTATTGATAACCTGCCAAAGAGCTCTCGAAATGTATAAATTAAAACGAGAGAATCTATATTTAAAAAACAACCGATTCCATTCAGAAATTTTTGCAGTTGGCGTTTCTCCGTTTGCCTGCTCCATTAGATCCACCATAGAAAAAATCGCCGCCTCCAATAGTCGCGTGTTCATCGATAGTCCGGCCGGTATGGAAGCAGACGTCATAGCCTACAATATTCATAAAAAATCCGTTCGAAAAGAATATAATTTCGTGTACGTAAATTGTAATTCCGATAATCCAGAAAATTTCGCCAACGAACTTTTCGGAACAGAAAAATCCTACGGACGTCTGGAAAGAGCAAACGGAGGCACCATCTTCCTGGAAGAAATTAATAAATTACCAAAAGAATTGCAGCGAAGATTGCTGTCTTTGCTGCTGGAAGAAAAATATTTTTGCGGTAATCGCACTGTCTATTCAGATACTCGAGTGATTTGCAGCGCAACCAGCGAAAATATGCACACCGCCATAGAAAATGATTTGTTCTCTCTGGAATTGTTCTACCGTTTGAAAATTTCCGAAATCGTCGTTCCGGCATTGAAAAATCGTAAGGAAGACGTCGCTCCCATCATTGACTATTACTTATCGAAATCTGAACGCTTTTTCGGATTGCCGTCAAAAAAATTTACGGAAAATGCCCTTGTCATTTTGCAATCCTATGATTGGCCAGGTAATACACACCAAATAAAAAATGTAGTGGAAAGCAGCCTCATAAATGCTCGCGATTCCAACGATATCTATATGGACGAAAATATTCTGCCTCCGGAATTGACCAACAGTACCAAAAATAAATTCAATTCTCTGAACATCGCAAAATTCATAACGCTGCCATTAAAAGAAGCAAAAGAAAATTTTGAATACGATTACCTGCGGGCACAGGTGGAACGATTTTCTGGAAATATATCCCAAACGGCAAATTTTATCGGTATGGAACGCTCTGCCCTTCATAGAAAAATGAAGGTGCTACATTTGGAAAATCGAAAAATCCCAAAAACAAAAAAATAAAGTAGAAAAAAAATGAAAATATTCGTGCTGGGAGCAGGAGACGTTGGATATGGCATTGCGAACTACCTGTCCAATCAAGGAGAAGAAGTGATAGTCGTAGAAAAATCTCCGGAAATAGCTGCCAAAATAAAAAAAAACCCCGGCATAAATGTGGTCATTGGCAACGCCACAAACCCGGAAATTCTGAAGGAGAGTAAACCAGAAAATGCTGACTACGTGATTGCCACAATGCCCAACGATGAGCAAAATATTATCGCTTGCAAATTGATGGGATCTCTATTTGAGGTGCAAACTAAAATCGCTCGCCTGCGATCTCAAACTTTCTTGCAGAATAACGATGCTTCTCTGCAATTTTTCCGGGAAAATTTTTCTGTGGATGTGATTGTTCAGCCGGAATTGAAAATAGCCAATGCCGTCTGCGACATAGCCGAAATAAACGGCGCCTTCGAAGTGGTGAATTTGAAGAATTCTCTGATAATCGGTCTAAAATGTCCGCCGGAAGCGGAAGTTCTGAATACTCCGTTCAGACATTTTCGGGGCATAGTCGATTTCGACGCCTCCGTTCTTACCATAACCCGAAACGGAAATACATCTTTCCCCCAAATGGACGATGTGCTGCTGGAAAACGATGAAATTTATCTGGCCGTCTCCCGAAAACATAAAAATAAAGTGTTGAAACTATTCGGCTATGAACAGAAAAATTATCAAAATATACTGATAGTCGGCAGCAATTCCATCGGTATGTTGCTGCTGAAAACAATGGGAGAAAAAAAATCCGAGATTACCCTGACGCTGCTGGAAGAGTCTGTAAAATCCGCCGAAGAAATCGCGCAAAATTTTCCCGCTGTCACCGTTAGCTGCGAAAATTACCTGAATTATGAGTTTCTTAGAGAAATTAGCCGCGAAATTGATGTGGCCATAGTATCGACTAATAGAGAAAAAACCAATGTTCTGTCTTCACTTTTTTTGAAAAAATTTGGCGTGAAAAAAGTTCTAACCTTGGCAAAAAATCACAGATATGATCTGCTGTTGCCGGTGAGCGACGGCTGTACTGTCATTAATCCCAGCGCCATCACCATTGAAACCATTCTGCGCAGCATCAGAAAAAAAAATATTGCCTCCGTAACTGCTCTGAAAAATAACGCCAACTGGGTCGTCGTAGAAACACCGGTGACGGAATTGTGTGCACGTTTGGGAAAAGGAGTGATGTCTATTGCCGCGAAAGATAAAATTTTGCCGATTTTTATCTCCAGAAATAATTCTCCAGAAGCTGAAAAAACTGGTTCTTCCTTGATATTAGCGGAAAAAAATCCCAACATGATTATGGGAGATGTCGTAACACTTTTGGTGGAAAAAAACGCCATTTGGGGAGTCGAAAAAATTTTTTCCAGCTATCAGTTTTTAAAAGACAAAATTTTGTCCTGAGCAAAATATTCGTGAGCAATATGGCGAATAAACTTCCGCCAAATACTATGGGACTGCTTTTAGATAAGAAAATCGGTCTTTTATCGACAATCCCATAGGAACGATTTTTGAGACAGCGCGAAGCTCTATTTGAGGCGTTTCAGGATAAACATACAGGCTCTGCTTAGTTTTTTCTCGTTGGGAGCGATATTACCGAACAATTGCAGTTTCTTTTCTTTTTCCCATTCTGCAGGTGTTTCGATTTTCTTCACATTCGCGTCGTTGATGTGATACCAATTTTGATTATCTTTGCAATAGGTGCGAAAATGCCCTGAATTGCAACTGGCTCCATTTCTTGCTCCAATGCCGATTATTTCATATGGTAATTTATTTAGGTTAATTGTGTCATTGAAAGTAAGTCCGAAATAATTACTGGTGAGAGGAGTATATATTGTTAAATAGTCCGGCAGTTCATTGCCATTGAAATCCGAGTATGTTGTATATTCTGTTCTCTCGCAGGGAGCGAAATAATTATTAGCCAGTGGCTCTAGGTTAGAAGGGGTATTGGGTATATCGGTCACAATAATTCCTTCAGTTTTATAGACATAGGATATAAATTTTTTCTCCTTATCGATTAATTTTTGGCGCAGAGAAAATTGAAGATGATGCTGTAGTGCAAAACGCTCCTGATCTGCAAGTTTAGCGGAGGATTCGTTTATAATTCTGTTATACAGATCCATATAAAATAGACACATGTCGTTTGGTGGAATACCAGAAGCCTGATTAATGGAATCTTTCTGCAGTGCATTGTAGATCTGCAGTATTTCATTTCCGATGTTGCCATTTCTGGCATTTCTCTTCAGCAGGACTTCCCGCAGAATCTGCGTAACTAAAGTTTTATTTCTACTAGTCGGAACAGATAATAGGTAATTGCAGACATGCTCATTCATAAATAACAATTGCAAAGCAGTAATGATGAAACAACAATTCCCGGGATTTGTAAATCCCACGGGCTTTTCCAGCGCTCTATATGCGGCGATTTTCCCTCCCGAGAGCTCTGTAGATCTCGGTACGAGAGACAATCTATTTGTACATAACGCATAGGAAATGCTTAGCGCCGAAGTCAACAAACATAACATAAATATTTTGCCTATTTCCCTGAGATTGGCGGAGGAAAAAATATTGGTGATGGCAGATATCCCTTGATGCTTTATTTTCATACTATTCATGTGTATCTCCTTTCCTAAATAACATGATTAAATTTAGTATAACATATTATTATTATTTTGTCAACAAAAAAAAGTGTCCAAAAGATGTTTTGTCTATTTTTGCGTATAAAAGCATTGGAAGTATTGCTTGTTTGTCGCAAATTGCCCACATCACCGGTAACGAAAAAGCATGGATGCTGCTGTCCGGCAACCTATTTCGGATTGGTAAACCAAAGTTAAGACTATGACGCCAAATATTAATTATCCATAAAAGCCTTTGCTTTTAAAAAATTTTTCAAAAAAAATATTCGGCTATCACGATTTATAAATTTTCGTCCATTATGGCTTCATTTTTTCTTTGAGTTAATGGTAATTAGGCTCTACAATAAAGAACTAGATATTATTAAGGATATTGTAATGAAATACGCGAAAGAATATAATATAGCAGTTGTTGGTGCGACAGGAAATGCCGGCATGAAAACTTTGCAGATTCTCGCCGAAAGAAATTTTCCCGTAGCCAATATTACAGCCATTGCGTCCGAAAAATCAGTAGGAAAAGAAGTATCTTACAAAAATAAAAGCCTACGTGTCCAGCGTTTTTCCGATGTGGATTTTTCCGCTATATCACTTGCTTTTTTCTGCGCCGGAAGCATGGTCTCGAGAAAATATGCCGAAGATGTGACGGATAAAGGCTGTATAATCATAGATAAATCATCTTATTTTAGATTGAATCCCAAAGTTCCACTGGTGGTTCCAGAAATCAACGCCAAAGTATTGCAAAAAGGAGCTCCACTGGGAATTATTTCTACTCCCAATTGTGTGGCCGTCCCCCTAAGCATGACACTGAAAGCTCTGGGAGAGATATCTCCCCTAAAAAGAGCCGTCGTTTCCACCTATCAGTCGACTTCCGGAGCCGGCAAAAAAGCCATAGACGAATTATATGACCAAAGTCGCTGCATAATGTCCGCTTCTCAGCCCACTGTACACGTTTTCCCCAAACAAATAGCCTATAACGTAATTCCAGCAATAGGAAATATATTGAGCTCCGGCATTAGCGAAGAAGAAGAAAAAATCTCATTTGAAGTATGCAAAATCTTAAAATCAGATATACGAGTGGCAGTTACGTGCGTGAGAGTCCCGGTTTTTATAGGACACTGCATGTCCGTCGCCTGCGAATTCAGCAAACCCGTAACTGAAGAAAATGTCTACGACGTCTTCGAAAATTTCGATGGAATCCTCACCATCGATCGAAGAGAAGAAATCGGAGCCTTCGCAACCCCCATCGACGTCCAAAACGAAGACGCCGTGTTCGTTAGTAGAATTAGAAAAGATCCAACAGTAAAAAATGGACTTCTCTACTGGATCGCTTCCGATAATATAAGAAAAGGAGCAGCCTTGAATAGCGTCCAAATTGCCGAAGAAATGATAAATGAAGACCCAAGCCTCTCTACATTTAAAAAAACAAAAACAAAATAATGGACCCAGATAACGAAAATAACTATAACTCACTTTTTATACCTAAACCAAATGAATATAAAGTTCGTTTATATCCAACATTGCACCTCCCCCAGGATATCCAGCGCCTAAAAAATATCCGCAACTCCACCGAGCTCTTGAACTTTTTTTTGGGGAAAAAAATAAATGTCCCCCATAAAAATATGCAGTTTTTCGAATCCGGAACAGAAGCCATCGTGGCAGCAATAAAAGCCGCTTCGAAAAATGAAAAAATTGTAGTCGCAGTGCCAGATTTTTTTTGCAATCGAGTGCTGTTGCTACTTCATATGAATAATATCGCATATCACTTTTATTCCCTCAACGAAAAATTATGCTTCGATGAAAATAGCCATAAACAATGTCTGGAACAAAGATGTAATTTCTTTATTATACCCCATTTGTTTGTCCATAAAAATTTTGATAACTTTGTGGAAAAAATCGCCAATGACAAAAAATATTGCCTGATCGATGCATGTCAAACCTACGACGCCATGTTCGGCAAAAATAAAATAATAAAATGTGATTATGTATTCTACGCACTGTCATTTGGACATTCCAAGCCGTCCCAAAGTAGCGGAGGAGGTGCATTGATTTTCTCCGGAGAAAAATTTACCCAAAATTTAATGAATGTAATCTCCGGCGATTCCTTCAGCGATTTCATCTGCGAAAATAAAATTTTCCAGGATCGCTATGACCTTTTGAATCACGAACTTCAACAGTCTGCACTAAATAAATTTACTAGAAAATATCAAATAATCTCAGAAAAAAATTCGTCAAATGCCCATGAAAATTTGTCTCGCATGATCGACGAAAAACAACATGAGGAAAATTATCATAGTTTGAAAAAATGTCTGGAAAATGCCTTTGGACCATCCAGTTTAAGATATGTGGAAGCGGAAGCAATCCCGTCAATTTTTGCCGTTCATCTGGAAGGCAAAAGATACTCCGTGGGAAAAAAACTTAGTGAACTGGGAATAGAAACCACCTGGTATTATCCTAAAAATTTTGATGCGCCTGCCAATAATATCACTGAAAATATACGGAAAAATATATTGATTCTTCCGTTTAGTAGATATCATCAGGACGTCCAACAACTTATAAAGGCACTGAAAAAAATATGAAAGCCACCATAAAAAAAATAAATGTTGATGAATGGGAGAAAATCAGAAAAACATCCAATGTTTCCTCCGTTTTTTTGCAACATAAATGGATTAGTATTGTGGAAGAATCGTTTTCCCTAAAGTTTGTAAGATATTTGGCGGAAACGTCCGAAGGAAATTTTTTAATTCCCTGCTACATATGCGACGATTCCTTTTATCAGATAGGATTCATCGGATATGGAGGGCCATTACCCGTTTTGGGCGCACCGGAATCATTGAATTATCTCGATGATATGGTGCAATTGATGAACAATGACCTTCGAAGAGAATGTCGCAAAATTGTCACCTATCCCAGCGATGTCCTCTGCTATAAATCCAATAAAATGTTGGGGCGAAACTCCCAAACTGATATCATACGACTGGTGCAAGATAACGATTATATGTTCCAAAATGTCATTAGCGGAAATGCAAGAAATAGCATTAGAAAAGCACAAAAAAATAACGTAATTGTAAAATTAATTCCGGAAACAGATTTGCCGTTGGCTCACCATTTGCTAACTTCCACTCAGAACAGAGTTGGAGCTTCCTACCGTACAGACTTTTTATTTTTTGAAAGAATGTATACTTTAGATATATGCCATTTCTGGGGAGGATATTTGAATAACTTGCTGGTCTGTGTCTCTGTTTTTATACAAGGAGAAAACGAAGTATCCTACTATTTAAACGGTACCGATTTTAATTATAGAGCTTATTGCCCAAATTATATGGTGTTATGGCAAGCCATAGAAGATGGCATCGCCAATTGTAAAAATATTTTCGACCTGGGCGTATCACACTATGACAACTTGGTCGCATTCAAAAAAAGATGGGGCAGCGCCTCAGTTAACATAATAAACATAGGTAATTGATGAATAATAAAACTATTTTAGATGCTTTAAAAAATAGAAAGCATGAAAAAAAAATCGCGTACATTGGATTGAACGAATCCGCCGAAGAAATAGAACGCATATCATATGAAAATTTATTCCGGGAGACGTCTTCATTTGCATATTTTTTGCATAAAAATAATTTCAAACGAGGCGAAAATATAATTTTACTATTGAACTCCGATTTAAATTTGCTGAAGGCGTTTTTCGGATGCTTATGTGGAGGAATTCGTCCAATTCTTCCAAAACCGGAACCGCATAATAGTATGTTTTGGGAAAATTTGACTAGAATTATGGCGGATTCCGCCGCATCTTCCATCGTGGCAACGAAAGAAATGGCTGATTCAGTGCGGGACTTTTTCAAAACAAAAATTTCGCCGCAAAAAATTATTTATTTCGAGGATTTTTGTCCGGACGACAGCTTCTATTGCTGTTCAGAAATAGCTCCGGAAGATATCGCCTATCTGAGCTATACCTCCGGATCAACAGGCATGCCCAAAGGAATAAAATTATTGCATAAAAGCTTGTGCAATCATGCAAAAATAATTCGCGATTCCATGGATGCCCGTGAAGATTCCACTATTGTTAGCTGGTTGCCATTGCATCACACAGCCGGATTAAATGTCTTGATGGTGCAAAGTCTGTTTGTGGGAGCGACCGGAGTGCTGATGCCGCCGGAATCGTTTCTAAAATCTCCCCTCAATTGGCTGAAAATAATGCATAAATATAGGGGAACACTCACGGGAGCACCGAATTTTGCCTACGATTTATGCGTGGAATTTGCCCAAACGGAGAATCTACAAAATCTGGATTTATCTTCCTGGGAAGTGGCCTTTAATGCGTCGCAGATCATAAAAGATTCGACCATAAAAAATTTCACAAATACATTCGAAAAATACGGATTTTCCCGCCATACTTTTCGCAGTTTTTACGGAATGACAGAGTGCGTAGCCGCCGTGGCCGGAGGTATTAGCGCTAAACTGTCGGCGCCAACGCAGCCCAAAAGTGGCGCTCATAACTTTTTCGATGGTCCAGTTGCCAGCTGTGGTATACCGCTGCTCGGATGCACTATAAAAATCGTGGAATCGCTGCCCAATGGCTTAAGACTCTGTGCTCCATACGAAGTGGGCGAAATCTATATAGACTCCCCAGGCGTCACCGGCGGATACATAAATGAAGAACTCAATTCCGCATTTGATAAAAAAATCAACGGAGATCCCAAAAAATATTTTTGCAGTGGAGACCTTGGTTTTTTCGATGCTCACAATAACTTATTTGTTTGCGGCCGTCTGAAAGATTTCGTGATCATAAGAGGAAAAAACATCCACTTCAACGACGTCGACGCATGTCTAGGCAACGAGGATCCACGACTGTCCGACAACTACCTGAGCTTCGCCATGATTACCAAAGGAGAAGAATACTTGGCAGTGGCTATCGAAGTTCTGCAATCCATCACTCCAAAAGAAGGAGCACAAATAGCACAAACACTCCGGAATAAAATATTATCTGCCATCGGAATAGCTCCCCATACGGTGCTTATGCTTGAACCAAACGCCATCCCAAAAACTAACGTGGGAAAATTACAGCGCCACGAATGTAAACGATTATACATCAGTGGACAACTAAAAATTCTACACAAATACGATTTCGATCAGGAAGAAACGGAAATTTATATATCCCCGGACGATAACCATCTAGCTAAAATAATAAAAATTATATCTTCCGTTGGAAAAACTACAGATCCCATAGTGGAAAATACAAAAATTAGTGGCCTCGGTCTGGATTCCCTCACGGCAACCCGCATAATTTCCCGATTCCGCTCATACCTGGGAATAGAATTATCAATTGCAGATGTTTTATTCGCAGATACCGTCAGCGATATCGTAAAAAAAATCGCTTCTGCCCCAAGCGGCGATGAAAAAAAATCATTCGCGGCTTTTCTGGATAAACAAAATAAATCTAAACTAAATTACGAAAATGAATTCCCACTATCCTATTTGCAAAACGAAATTTTATTGGAAGAAGCCCAAAATATTCAAAAAGCTCCCCGCGAAAATGTATATTTCTGCCTTCAGCTAAAGGGAAATTTTTGCGTCGAATTATTTAAAAAAAGTCTGGAGTTGATTATCGATCAGCAAAAAGAGCTGGGCATGATATTTTATGAAAAAAATGGCGATTATCGGCAGCAATATCTTAAAAATAATCTTCATCGAATTCAGGAAAAAGATTTTTCCGCCGCTAACGCTAATGACGCCCAAGCAAAAATTAATCGCGAAATACGCAATGTCATTGGCGGTTTTTTTGATCTGCAAACCACAGCGATGCAGGTGATAATTTTCAAAAAATCATCTGCCGAATTTGTGATTCTATTTAATATGCATCACATAATTTTCGATCACTGGTCTCTGGGAGTTTTCCTAAAAGGTCTGTTTGACTGCTATAACGCGCTGGAAAAGGATAAAAATTACCTTCCTCCGCCATTGAATTTTGAGTACATTGATTTTGTGGAGGCAGAACTAAAATGGAGCGCTTTGAATGGTCGAAAAAAACAGCTGCTTTATTGGAATGAGCAACTGCGAGATATTCCACTATTGAAACTGAACTATGATTTCGAACGTGGTGGCGGAGAATCCTACAGCGGCGCCATGATTTATTTTACAATAGACGCCGACGTCTACGAAAAAATAAAAATTTTTTCGGATCGTCATCGAGTGACCGTATACATGATGCTTTTGAGTGTTTTCAATATATTGATGAGCAAATATTCCGGCCAAAGTGATATAATTGTCGGTTCTGCAATCGCGAATAGATCCAGTGGGAAAATAGAGAACATCGTCGGATATTTTTCCAATATGCTGGCGATACGCTCCCAAGTGGATCCCCATGAAAATTTCGCTATGTTTTTGAATCGGGTGAAAAGCACAGTACTGGAGGCGCAGCGACATTCGCATATTCCGCCGGAAGAAGTTACGAGGAATTTGCAAAATTTCCCCGAGGTACTACCCTATCGCGTGGCGTTTTTGGTGCAGAATACGCCGAAGTTCAGTTGCAAAAATGATGAATTTACCATTGATTTCCTTCCTTTTCACAACGGATTTTGCAATTTTGATATGGAGGTCAACGTTGTGGAAAATAACGAACATCTGGACGTAACCATTGAATATTGTCGAGATCTTTTTCGAGAAAAAACCATAAATATTTTTCGAGACGAGTATATGATAGCGCTTCAAAAAATATTAGCTGACGAAACCGTTGTTATTGGAAAAATTATTTCGAATTAGAGCTTACTATTCTATGGATTCCGGGACGTTCTGATTCTGAAATATATTTTGTTTGGGGGTATTTTTTTGTTGGGGGTATAGCAGATCCCATCTCTGATTTGCCATTGTCGACTGGGCGACGACTGGTACAGTACGTACTCCGCAAGTTGCTTGGATAATTCAAGAGGGGATCTGGTATTATACCAAATTCAGTTACAAATTGTTCAATACGTGTTCTATGCTGCCTCTAAATCAACGATGTTACTTGAACAGCTAAACCTGAACTTGGTATAATACCAGATCCCATTTTGGATTAGCTAAACTGTTTTTGGAAGGCGCTCTGTACCAAACGCTGCCAGATGGACAATGGCTAATCGCTGATGGGATTTGGTACAATACCAGGTCCCATTTTGGATTAGCTAAACTGTTTTCGGAAGGCGCTCTGTACCAAGCGCTGCCAGACGGACAATGGCTAATCGCTGATGGAATCTGGTATAATACCAGGTCCCATTTTGGATTAGCTAAACTGTTTTCGGAAGGCGCTCTGTACCAAGCGCTGCCAGACG
>JAITAC010000107.1 GCA_031284345.1 Holosporaceae bacterium
TTTGTCCTGGGAGCACCGGTCTCATCGTCTAGTACATCCCAACTTAATGCCCAGGCTGCGCCTTTTGTTCCGGGAGCACCGGTCTCATCGCCTAGTACATTCCAATTTAATGCCCAGGCTGCGCCTTTTGTCCCGGGAGCACCGGTCTCATCGCCTAGTACATTCCAATTTAAGGCCCAGGCTGTGACTTTTGTCCCGGGAGCACCGGTCTCATCAAGCACAGGAAATGCGGTCCAGCCAGCGGTTTCATTGGATTCGCAGCCGACATTCCAACTTAATATCCTAGCTGCGCCTTTTGTCCCGGGAGCACCGGTCTCACCAAGCACAGGAAATGCGGTCCAGCCAGCGGTCCAGCCATTGATTTCATTGGATTCGCAGCCGACATTCCAACTTAATATCCTAGCTGCGCCTTTTGTTTCTAGAACATCGATCTCACCGGGCGCAAATAATGCGTTGGGCATACAGGTCCCATCGAATACAGAGACTGTGCAGCAGTCTGCTTCTTTGGAAAATATTGTTCCTTCTAGTTCTAACACATCGTCGAATGCAGCCTCATCCAGTGACAGTCTATCTAGTCCTCCAGGGTTAAGTCGTAACGATGAAGACTGCTATAATATAGGGGGGGGAAACAGTTCAAATTCCGGAGGATATTTAGTAGCATTATTACAAAAAGCACTGGAGACGTACTTACTGAAACCAGCTACGAATTCCGTTCCGCTATTAGCTACGCCCCAGGGGTATCTTCATTCGAATACGTCCTCGCAGGAACAACCAACCACGAATCCCGTTCCGCTATTAGATACGCCACAGGGGTATCTTCATTCGAATACGTCCTCGCAGGAATCAGCTACGCCCAATGTATATCCTCATTCGAATACGTCCTCGCAGGAACAACCAACTACGCCCAATGACTGCGAAGACAAGAAAAAAGATAGCAATTCTAAATAGGATATAGTTTTTTTTGTTATAGCCATATGGGGATCCGTTATCCGGATCCTCATTCTGGAGCTGTTCACAAATTTTATTTTTGCTCGATATTTTTCATGTCAAAAAAATGCTATCTCTTTAGGTGGTAAGGATTCTCACACATATATTTAGCTGTAAAAGCTAATGATTGTCTTTAATCTTTATCTTTCGAAAGCATAAATTTCCCGATGATGGATTCTAGATTCGTCGGTCCAACGGTGTTTTCAATTTCCCCGTCGGCCGCAATATCCTCTTCTGCTCCCCCAGGATTGAGAGAAAGATATTTTCCGCCGAATAATCCGTCACTCTGCACAGAAGCGCTTGTATCTTTGGGAAGTTTTATGTCGTTGGATACGGAAAATTTCACCTGTGCCAAGAATGTTTCCGGGTCAACATTTATGCTAAGAATTTTTCCCACCCGGACGCCGCTGATTTTAACGTCTACACCTTCTCCTAACCCATCGGCTCTGTCGAATTTAGCCGAGAGCACATAGCCATTTATGCTAGCCCAACTGGATTTGCTGTACACAAAATAGAAAAAGAACAACGCCACCAGCAAGACAAAAAAACCAACTATTGTCTCAAATGTGCGACCATTTTCCATGTTTTCCCCTATAAATATTGACCACCGTTTATGTTTAGCGTGATTCCGGTTACATATGACGCTTCTTCATTTACCAAATATAATACTGCCTGTGCTATTTCGTCTATTTTTCCGAATCTGCCCAGCGGGATACCGGCCACGATTTTTTCGCGGACGTCTTCGCGTATAGCGTCGGTCATGTCCGTGGAAATGTATCCCGGCGCAATGGCGTTTACGGTGATTCCTTTGGAGGCAGACTCCAGTGCCAACGCCTTAGTGAATCCTATGACGCCTGCTTTGGCCGCTGAGTAATTGCTCTGGCCAATTTGACCTTTCACGCCGTTTATGGAGCTCATGTTTACGATGCGACCAAATTTTTTTTCTCGCATTGGTCCGATAACCAGTCGGCACATGTTGAAAATCGAAGTCAAATTCGTATCCAGAACCTGTTGCCAGCTTTCCGGCTCCATTTTATGCAGCATGCAGTCCTTTGTGATGCCAGCGTTATTAACTAATATGTCGATGCTGCCTCCCAGCATTTCACAAACGTCTTTTATACCTCGGGCACACGATTCGTAATTCGAAACATCCCAGGGAAACACCGGTATCGCAGTTTCTGCATGAAATTTTTCTGCTCCAGTGGCGTCTTTATGATAATTGGCGGCTACCAGATATCCGGCTTCCTTTAGTCTTCGCGCTATTCCTCCGCCTATGCCTCTGGTACCTCCCGTAACAAGAGCGATTTTTTTCACACTACACTCCCAAAACTAAAAAAAAATAACATATCCATACATATTGATGCTAATATACTAACAGCAAGTAAGTGGGTTCGCCATAAAAATATGATTTACCAGGAAACTTTTTCAATTCTAGGGCACGAAAAGGCAGAAGCGACGTTGGCGCATTCCATCGTTTCCGGAAAAATATATCCTACCTGGATTTTTCTGGGACCGTTTGGTGTGGGTAAATCCACTGTGGCGCATAGATTCGCCAAGTGTCTTCTGTCTGATACGATTCCTTCCGAGTCATCGCTGGATATTTCTCCGGAAAATCCCATACACAAGTTAGTAAAGCTCCGCACGCATCCGGATTTTTTTGTGCTGGAGCAGCGGGAAAATTCCGTTTCCATCGATGAAACACGAGAGCTATTGCAGAAAATACATAAAACTCCGAGTATTTCCAAATGGAAGGTCCTTATATTGGAAAATGCCGCAAATCTGAACAAAAATATATATAACTCGCTGCTGAAGGTATTGGAGGAGCCTCCGAAAAATACCGTCATTATTATGATCTGCGACAATATCGGACATATTCCAAAAACTCTGACGTCCCGTGCAGCAAAATTGCGTTTCGGGGCCATTGATACATGTCTGGTGGAAAAAATATTAAAAGGCAGAGGCGTCGAGCCTGCTAAAAAAATTGCAGCGTTATCCGGTGGATCTATCGGAGCGGCAATATATATACACCAGCACAATGGCGTCGATGTATTTGATCATCTTCTTGCCGCATTTGACTGCAGTACCGAGATCGATAACCATAAAAAGCATCTGAAATATCTGCTGGACAATAAACTTTGCGAAAATTTTTTTATTATAAAAAAAAGCATAACCTATATTTTAAAAATATATGTTGATATTATCAACGATAACATCGATAATGAACATTCTGATGTGGTGGGCATTTTGAAAAATCTACGCCGCAGAATGTCCCGCAGTCTTGATGCGGAAGTAAAAAAAATAATGGATATTATCGTCATGTTAAATAACGGAGAACATCTGATGTTGGATAAAAATTCTCTGTTAGTGCATGTGTTTGAAAAATTTTTTTCATGATAGCGGTGAAAAATTAATGGGACCGGACATAGAAACCCTAATACAAAAAATCTCCAGGTTACCGGGATTAGGACCGAGATCTGCTCGGCGCATAGTCATACACATGCTCAAAAATAGAGAGATTAGTCTAGAGCCATTGCTATTGAGCATGTCACGTGTTTTGAAAAACGTGAAGACCTGTCCGGTTTGCAGTAACATCGATGCTTTTGACGACATTTGCTCCATATGCTCCGACAAAACCCGCAAAAACGACGTCATATGCATAGTGGAAAGTGTCGCAGATCTCTGGGCCATAGAACGGACCTCTTGTTTTCGAGGACAGTATCACATTTTGGGAGGGCTCTTGTCTTCCCTAGAAGGAAAGGGTCCGGAAGTTCTGATGTTGGACAAGCTCGTACACAGGTGCAACGCCAATGGCGTAACGGAAATCATAGTAGCGCTCAGTGCAACCGTTGAAGGCCAGACCACCGATCACTATATTAAAAATTTTTTTAGTAGTCAAAATATTAAAGCAACATCTTTAGCCCATGGCATACCAGTCGGCGGAGAATTGGACTATCTTGATGACGGAACTTTGTTTGCCGCATTCTCAGCTCGCGGGTAAAATAGGACTGTCGAACTTCTTCTACAGAAAATAACTATGCTCGTTTATTAATTTTTGTCAATTTTGGGATAAAGTATTGTGTAAAGGTCATTTGCCCTAACCACCGCTTGCCCGGAATGATTCCTATGAGTATCTTAATTCTGCCTAGGGGAGACGGGATCAGTCTAATATCTCACATGAACTATTACAGCCGCAATTCGTCGGTGGGGAATATCAGAATTCGTAGGATGGTGAAATTTTGTGGAAAGAATTCTTGATATTAGTATTAATGGCGCATACAATTTAAATGTCATTTTATTGAAGGTGGAGATTAATAATGAAAAATGTAGTTTTTGTTGTATTTTTAATGCTCAGTAGTGCATTTTCTATGCAGTTGCATCCATTGACTTTTGTGCAGAAAATCTGTGATGATTCTGTACATAATCAAGTAATCTACCCTATGTGGAACATGGTGCCGTTGTCCGCTGACATCATGGAGAAAGCCATAAACGGTGATAGCTTTTCCCAATTTATCATTGGACTTACATACTATAATGGTAACACATTTATTCCAAAGAACTATGAAGCTGCAGAAGAATGGTTGCACAAATCCGCGATGCAGGGATGTGTTAGAGCAGAATACACGTTAGGTATTATGTATTTGAAAGGCCATGGAGTTCCGCAAAATTATTCGTTAGGCTTGCAGCTAATAATGATGACCGCCCAAAAGGGTCTTCCGGAAGCTTTCTTTTCGTTAGGAAGCATATATTATTGTGGTAAATATGGAACCCAGAAAAATTGTTATTTAGCGTCCAAGTATTTTATGGGGGCTGCGCTACATGGCTACACCAGTTGTTTCGAGATTCTCGGAATTATGTATTTTTACGGAGACGGTATTCCTCAAAACCACGTTGAGGCGGAAATATGTTTTTCGAGGGCGGCGACAAATGGCTTTTTGATTTCCAAGTATTTTCTTGGAACCATATACTATAATAAAGAAATGTATACGGACGCAATAAATATGTTTTTGGAGAGTGCAATACAAGGAGACGTTAATTCCATGTATCGTCTTGGCGTTATATATCTTTTTGGTGCAGGGCATATTCTACCGGATTATTCTTTGGCCATGTTTTTTTTCATGAGTGCCATGACGTCTTTTATTGCTCATATTCCCTCAATAGGTGCAATTGGTGCTATGTATGGATGTGGTAAAGGAGTGGAGTGCAATCACGAGCTAGCTTTTAATTTTTATTCGGTGGCTGCTTTTTGTGGAGATCTTCCTTCAATGCACAATCTTGGTTGCATGTATTTTTTGGGGAGGCACGTGAAAAAAGATATCAACCGGGCAAAGTATTGGTTTCAAAAGGCGATTTGTGGAAACTTTAAGCCGTCTCTAGATCTATTAAATAGTATCGGAATATAGAAAAAAATATGCGGATTTTTTTTCTACTATTTTAGTAAAAAATTAAATTTTTTGAGATATTGTTTATTCATAAATGATAAGCAGTAAAGGTATAACTATGTCACATAATTTATTGTGGACTCCATCTCAGAAACGCATTGACAACAGTAATGCGACTAAATTCATCAATTTGGTTAGGAAGAGCAGAGGTTTTTCCGGCTCCACATTTCATGAGCTCTGGAAATGGTCTACGGAAAATCCGACCATGTTTTGGGACGCCGTTTGGGATTTCGGCGATATCATTGGCGAAAAAGGATCCGATAGAATTTCTAATGGAGCCGAGAAATTTTGGGAGCATCGATACTTTCCCGACGCCACATTAAATTTTGCGGAAAATTTTCTGAAACGTCGAGATAATGCTCCGGCGCTCATATTTTGGGGAGAGGAGAAGGTTCGCAAAATTTATCTGTGGAGAGATTTGTATGATGCTGTGGCCAAGGCGGCGGCGGCGCTGAGGGACTATGGCGTTCAGAAGGGCGACATAGTCAGTGGCTATGTGGCGAATATGCCGGAAACCACCATTGCGGCGCTGGCGACCATCAGCATCGGAGCCATTTGGACCTCCTGCTCGCCCGATTTTGGAATTCAGGGAGCATTGGATCGATTTGGGCAAGTTAAACCCAAGATATTATTTGCCGTTGATGGTTATTATTACAAGGGAAAAACCTTCAATAATCTGGAAAAAATAAAAAGTGTTGTGGATCAGGTGCAGAGCATAGAAAAAACCGTCATAATTCCGTACATAGATGCGGGATATCCAGTTGGGCACAGAACGGATGTTTGTTTCTTTTCGGATTTTCTGGGATATGGTTTGGCTCCGGAACTGGTATTTGAGAAATTTCCTTTTAATTATCCCGTTTACATACTTTTTACGTCCGGCACTACCGGTGTGCCGAAGTGCATCGTGCATGGTGCTGGTGGGACTTTGCTGCAGCACAAGAAAGAGCAACTTATCCACTGTGACATAAGGCCCGATGATCGCGTATTCTACTTTACCACCTGCAGCTGGATGATGTGGAACTGGGCCACTTCGATTCTCGCCCAAAACGCCACGCTCATGCAGTATGAGGGGGCTCCGCTGTATCCGAAGGCGGATATTCTGTTCGATATGGCGGACGATTGCGGCATGACGTTTTTTGGTACGTCAGCAAAATACCTGGATACGCTGGTAAAGAGCGACGTTTGTCCGATGGAGACCCATAAGCTCGATAAATTAAAAACTGTCGGGTCGACGGGATCGCCGCTTTGTGCCGAAGCTTGCGAATTTGTGTACAAAAAAATAAAAAAAGACGTCCATCTGAATTCATTTTCCGGTGGCACTGACATCGTTTCCAGTTTTGTCATGGGGAATCCAATATCTCCGGTTTATTCCGGCGAAATGCAGGGATTCGGATTGGGCATGAACGTCAAAGTATATGGTCCGAGTAAGATGGAAATGCCGGTCGGACAGCAGGGAGAACTGACCTGCGTCACAACGTTCGCGTCGCAGCCTCTGCAATTTTGGGGAGATGTGGGAAATAAAAAAATTATCTCCTCCTACTTCGAAAAATTCGAAAATTGCTGGTGTCACGGCGACTGGATAGAGATAACAGAGCACGATGGGGTGTTTATCTCCGGTAGAGCCGATGCCGTATTGAATCCGTCCGGAGTCAGAATCGGTACCGCTGAAATATACACTCAGGTCCAGAAGGTTGAAGAGGTTATCGATTGCATAGCCGTCGGACAACAATGGGAAAACGACGAAAGAGTCATTTTGTTTGTGGTTCTAAAGCCAGATCTTGAGCTTACCAACGAATTGAAGAAAAAAATCTGCACCGTTATTCGGGAAAACGCTACTCCGCGCCACGTGCCAAGTAAAATCATAAAAGTCAGGGGAGTGCCAAAAACCAATAATGGGAAAATCGTAGAATTGGCTGTAAAAAATGTTATTCATGGCCGAGAAGTTATTAATAAGGAATCCATAGAAGATCCTTCTCTCTTGGATGATTTTAGAGATCTTTCGGAACTCAAATTTTAGTTATATCCGGAATAAAATTTTAAATATTAATTGCTTTTAGTAATGTTTTTTTTGTAGTATAGGACATTTTTAATTTTTTTTTATTATTAAGGAGAAAAAATATGAATATAAATGTAACCCTAACGAAAGTACTTTGCGTCCTTTTGGTGATTCAATGCGGTATGTGTTGGAGTGCCGAAGAACCACAAAGCGCTTCCAATCCAAACGCAGCCATTGGAGAAGATTTGGATCTTTTGTGTAATGCACCGGAAAAATGTGACCGAATTTTGGGAGCTCCCAATTTGGCAACTGGAGAGGCAGAATGGTTGTGTCCAGATGAAGATGGCGTTTTTTCCTCTTTAGAGCGGTCTGCGTCTCCTGATCTTGTGCCCTTTGATCAAATCGGAGGAAATGGCACCCAGAGCAATGTGCCGGCTGCGGCCACCGATGCTCCAAGTGTGACAACGTCAACGTCGAATAATAGTACAGATTTTTCTCCTTTTTTGTCTAACTAGAAAAATGGACCGCAAAATTAGCTGAAATCAGTGGGTTTCGTGAGCGCAGAATCTTTGCCGAAAAGGAAATGCTTTCGTAAAAATATGGCGAGCCGCTGCCTGAAACTGGGAAAAAAAATTTTTCGAAGCCAATATCTGCGGTGATTTTGGAAAAAAAACGACTGTCGAGATTAGAAAATTTTTTACGATACTAGTGTATTGGGGAAAAAAAAATCCGGATGTCGACAGTCTGATTATGTGTAACTTTACATAGTGTATAATACTTGGAAAGAAATAGTTATGAAAAAAATATATTTTAGATTGGCAACTGTATTTGTACTCGCAATAACAGCGTTGTTTGAAATAAATTGTACACAAGTATCGGCTAAGAATACGAATAATTCGTCGGACGAAAAAAAAATGAACAAGGATTTTGTGGATGCCTTGAAAGAAAACAATGTCGAGCAGGCCGAAGCTCTACTGCAAAAAGGAATGAATGTTAATGCAAACGTGACGAATGGCTGGACTCCATTACATTATGCTGCATGTTATGGATGTACAGATATTGTAAAAGCTCTTTTGCAAGCCGGAGCAGATGCAACACGCCTTACTAATGCTGGCCTTCCTGCGCTAGCTTGTGTTGATGCTGAACACCAGGATATTAAGACAATTATCTGTAGCAGACTCGGATACCAGTTGTACGAAGCTGCAGCTCTAGGAGGCGATACTAGCCGAATGGAAGCTATTATAAAATCAGCAAAACTAGGAAGAAAAGAAATAGTAGATACACCATGTAGGCTGGGTATGACTCCATTGCATCGCGCAGCAAGGGAAGGAAATATTGAAGCAGTAAATATCCTTATCAAAAACGGAGCGGATGTCAATGGATGTGACGAAGATAGAAATACGCCGCTGCACTACGCTGCGCTATATGGAAATGCGGATATTGTAAAAATCCTCATTCGATGTGGAGCAGACGTAAATGCCAATGGCGGCTCTTTTTGCTCTCTGACTCCGCTGTACTACGCTGCAATGGGAAGATATACAGATATTATGGAAATCCTCATTCAAAATAACGCGCACACAGATGCGAGAGGTTATAAGATGACTCCGCTGCAATACGCTGCGAGAAATCTATATGTAGACGGCGTAAAACTCCTCCTCAAACACAAAGCAGTAGTATCTTACAGAAGTGCCACTCCGTTGAACTTAGCGATAGAAGGTTTTTCCCATTCTACTACTGTGAAAGCAGCCCAAGATTTTCTTGAAATTGTCGAGACTATAATCCATGAGGATTTGGGAAATGTCACCATTGACCAATATTTGCAAAAGAAGAGTTACAATAGAAAGTTAATCCAAGCTGTGGAAGATGCAAGAAATTGTATTAGCGCTAATACTAAGTAGATATTGAGACTGCAGGATTGTCGCGGAGCTTTATTCTAAAAACACCTATGTTGTGAAAAATTTTCGTATTTGTAAATGGAATATCTTTCATTATTTTCCAGAGTGGTTTTGAAAAACTCCGCCAAAAACGCCGCATTGAGAAATTTATCAGCATTGTAGTTGTGCTGAACCTGTGTTATTAGAGCCATATCCACCAAATGATTACCTAAAAAATAATTGTAAATTTCTGCGCCTCCAATGACCCAAAAATTTCTGTGCCGAGTCAAAAGTTCTTCTCCAGAAGAAAATATTTGCACGCCTTTGCTCTGCCAATCGTTTTTGTGCATGCTCCGGGACAGAACACAATTTATTCGGTGCGGCAGAGGAGCGTTCGGAATGGAAAAAAATGTTTTCCTCCCCATGACCACCACATTATCTGTAGTATTTTCCCGAAAAAATCGAAGATCATCTGGAAAATGCCATGGAACTTCGTTATTTTTTGCTATTCCAAAATGGTCATCGACCAAAGCAATGAGCTTTATCATGTGGCATTTATTTCCGCAAGAAATTCTCTTCGTAATTCGGGATTTTGTTTTATTTTTCCCAGAAAATATTTGGTAACGCAAGAGGTCCCGGTTTTTTTCACGCCTCGGTGAGTGAGGCAGAAGTGTTCTGCGCGCACGTAGACAGCAACTCCCTGAGGCTCAATAATGCTATTGACACAGTGAGCCACTTCCATTGTGAATCGCTCCTGAAGTTGCATCCGATGAGCATAACAATCGACAATGCGGGCCAATTTACTCAGTCCGATGATCTTGCCACATGGAAGGTATCCAATGCTTACTTCTCCGATCATGGGCATAAGGTGATGTTCGCAATTGGATTCAAATGGAATATTTTTAAGCATTACCATTTCATCCATTTCGGAATTGTAGAGCACGCTAACCGTATCCTTGAGGTTGTGTTTATAGCCGGAATACAATTCCCCAAAAGCATCCGAAACCCGAGCCGGAGTCTGTTGCAGATCATGGGCGTCCGGGTCTATTGCTTTTATTATGGCTTCTATGTGTTTTTCTATATTCATGTTAATCAAAATTAGACACGTGATCTATTTTAGCATTATTATTTCCAAAGAAAATATATTAATGCTGCAAAATAGCTTTTTTTTCTATTTAAGTAAGGAATAGACTGGAATCATAGCACAGGATAGTGTCGCCTATATGCTTTTTTTCGCAATTAATTTTGTTGAAAAAAATGGAAGAGATTATGGCATGATTTTCATGCATAAAGATGCGCCGCTAAAAAACTGTCGCAGAATAGTTATTCAGTTCCTCTTATCCCTGTGTTTTTGATTCTGCAGGAGTCGCCGACGATTGCTCTGCGGTTTTTTCGGTCGCTTCGGATTTCGCAGGAGTCACCGGCGATTGCTCTGCGGTTTTTTCGGTCGTCTCGGATTTCGCAGGAGTCGCCGACGATTGTTCTGCGGTTTTTTCGGTAGTTTCGGATTTCGCAGGAGTCGCCGACGATTGTTCTGCGGTTTTTTCGGTCGTTTCGGATTTCGCAGGAATCGCCGACGATTGCTCTGTGGTTTTTTCTGAAATTTTCACTTCGGGGAGCGTTTTATTTTGGTCCTTTGCCGGATCCAGATGAAATTCTTCAAGGCGTTTTTGGTGTGAATTTTTCAGGGAATTAATGATATATCCATACTCTCGATTTAATCTTTTACTGTTTTTAGCGAGGTTAAAGTTGGTATATAATTTCCAGGACAAGGAAAATTTTTCATCATTTATTTTTTTATATTTGATATTGCCTATGGCGATATTTTTTTTGGCTTGATTGTCTGATTTGGATATTGTTTTTAATATATTTGTGAGGTCAGTTGGAACGGTAGCTCCGGTTCGGATATTTTTCACGATTTTCATCACCGTATCCCGGATATTTTTATCTTTTTGGAGCGTTCTGATCGCGCTTAGGGGAGCATATCGGTGAACAGCTCCGAGAACTCCACCAACGGATAAAATTATAAAAATAGAAATGATCCAATAATACGTAGTAAATTGCCCGGCATTGAGTAATTTTCTTTCCATTAGAAGGTACGATATTATGAAAAACATTCCGATTAAACCGAAGTTTGAGTTCAGAATTTGTAATTGGTCAGCTTCGGAAAAATATAAATAAATTGTGTAAATAATGGCGACCAAAATACCGCAGATACTGCCCAGCAGAGATATGTTATACAACACGGATTCTTTTAGGATATCGGCATATAATACTTTTGTTTTCCGAAGAAAAGCGGCGACCAAAAAAGCAATCCCCATTACGACGGACGTTGCGGTGTAAAGTATGTAATCTGTCGCTATGGAATTACAGTTGAGATTGATCTCATCGCATATAATCATGCGCAGCAACATCAGCAGAGATCCCATAAAAGCCAGAAAAATAACAAAATGTATGTTATAAATCAGATTTAAAATTCTTTTTGTCATATGAGCAACCATCTCCGAAAAAACTTATTTTTGCCTAAATATCTCATTATGCCTAGTCTTTAGATATATGATATGCCATAAAAGTTAAAAAAGCTTTTAAAGCGCATAAAATTTCAGATTTTTTTTTATTTCCTGATCGGGGATCTGGACAATTTGTCCCGGCAACATGGAGTTGAGGCAAAATGGTCCATAGGCGATGCGAATCAGACGATTTACGACGCAGCCGAAATGCTCCATTATTTTTCGGATTTCGCGATTTTTTCCTTCGGAAATGGTCACGGTGATCCATCTATTGGCGGATTGGGCGCTGTCGTTTGGATCCCGAATGATTTCCACCGGACCATATTTTATGCCATTGATGGTTATGCCATTTTTTAATTTCTTTAGGGAATCGTCGGTTAATCTTCCTAAAATTCTTGCGTGGTAGGTTCTTTTTAGTCCCGTCGACGGCAGCTCCATTTTTCTAGCGACGTTGCCATCGTTGGTAAACAGCAGCAGTCCTTCGGAATTGTAGTCCAGACGTCCCACATAGATGATGCGCCCGGTTTTTTCCGGGAAAAAGTCCAATACGTTTTTGCGATTTTGCGGATCTTTTTGGGAGGTGATCACGCCTCTGGGCTTGTAAAATTTCCAGATGATTATTTTGGCAGATTTATTCTGAATTAATTGGCCATCGACGCGTATTTCATGAGATTCGTCAACGAAAAACACCGGAGTGGCAACGATATTTCCATTGACGGAAACTCGTCCGGTTTCTATTAATTTTTCCGCTTCTCGACGGGAAGCAACACCACTTTCGGCGATTTTCTTTGCTAATCTCATTTGTCTTCGTTCAATTCTGCGATTTTGTTTTTGGGTATTTCCAGAGAAGTTTCGTCCGAACATCTGCCGTTAACGTAGTTATTGAAAATACTAGTGCTTTCTTTTTGATATTCATGGGCTAACTTTTTTTTATGTTTCAGAGATTCAGGGTCCGATTCTACCTTCCAGGACAGAGAGAATTTTTGGTTGTCTATCTTGGTGTATTTGATATCTCCCTGGATGATATTGGCTTTGTCTATGTCGCTCATGTCTTGAATTATGGCGTCGATATTTTCCGGAGTAGTTTGGGCATCGGCATTTTCTGCAGTAGTTTTGGCATAACCAAAAATGTTGCTCCTGATCGAATTTACGGTTGAGAAGATTTTCTTATCTTTTTGCAATTTTCTAATCAAAGCGATCGGAGTATGTACGCTGCAGGTCACCCAGGAGCAAATTATGCTGGGGACAACTATGGCGAGCACTATTGAGTAATAGGGAACCAACCGTCCTTCCTTCAGTAATTTTCTCTCCATAATTAGATAAAAAATCGACGTCACTCCCGTAAACAAGAAGATTAAGTCTTGGGCAATGTTCCTGACCTCGTCTTTCTCGCAAATATACTGGTTAACTACGAAAATTAGCGCAATTAGCGAAGTCATGACAGCCACAAACACCGCACAATTGTACAGGGAGGATTCCTCTCTTATATCAATGTAGAGTGCCTTTTCTTTGCGAAGAGAAGCCGCCGCCAGAAAAGCGATTCCCAACACTGTTATGGAGCAGGCATAGGATAAATATTCCGTTATTGAGCTTTTGTCATAAATATTGAACCAATCATCAGCTATTACATTTAGCAAAATAGTTAGCATCACCATAAATACCAAGCCTATAACGAAATGTATATCGCAAATCAATCTACCGAAAAATCTCATGGTAATCTCCATAAAATGATGGTCACGGGAATTTCTATGAGTATAATACAGATATTATTGTGTGTGTAGAGGGGATCTATGAAATACCAGGAAATAAAAGACATCTTCCAGACGAATGTATTCAATCAGGAAAAGATGTGCGAGAGATTGCCGGCTAACATTTGGAAAAAATTCCGAAATGCAATGAATGGCCGAGAAAAATTAGAAGAGCACGTCGCTGATGTGATAGCTTCTGCCATGAAAGAGTGGGCCATATCCAGAGGAGCCACCCACTGGACCCATTGGTTTCATCCGCTGACGGGTATGACCGCCGAAAAGCATAATGCTTTTTTGAAAGTGGGAGAATGTGATCGGCCATTTCATGCGTTTCGGGGAAGAGATCTGCTCCAGAGCGAGCCGGACGCCTCGTCTTTTCCGTCCGGCGGCATGAGATCGACGTTTCAGGCCAGAGGTTACAGTGCCTGGGATATTTGCAGTCCAGCATTTATCATTCCCACCCAAAAGGGAGGGACTCTCTGTATTCCATCGATATTTTTGTCATTTGATGGCACTCCATTGGACGTAAAAACAGCTTTGCTAAAAGCTTTGCGCGTCATTGATGAAAAAACTCTGAAGCTGATGCATCTTTTGGGGCATAAACATATTGCTTCCACCTACGTCACCGTTGGAGCGGAGCAAGAATTCTTCCTCCTGGACAAAAAAGCCGTCGCCACAAGACCGGATCTCATATTTTGCAACAGGACCATAATCGGTACACCGTTTCCGAAAGATCAGACGCTGGACGCCCATTATTTTTCCAGCATACCGCCGAGAATCATATCTTTTATGGAGGACGTGGAACGGGATCTGGCTCGTGTCGGAGTCATAGTGGAGGCAAGACATAACGAAGTCGCCCCTGGACAATACGAATTCTGTCCGAAATTCGTGGAGGCAAATTTGGCCTGTGATCAAAATCAGCTGATAATGGAAACTATGAAAAAAGTCGCCATCAAGCATGACCTGGTGCTGCTGCTGCACGAAAAACCCTTCGATCGCCTAAACGGCAGCGGTAAACACATTAACATCTCCATGTGCGATAACGAGGGAAATAATCTGCTGCAGCCGTCCAATAACTTCGAAAAAGATCTGGGATTGATATGCTTGGTCGCGGCTTTGACCTACGGCGTAGCAGAATATCATGACTTGCTCAACGCCATAATAACAACACCGGGAAATACACTGCGATTGGGAGGTCATGAGGCGCCCCCAAATATAATCAGCATATATCTGGGAAAAACTCTGGATTCGCTGTTCAAGTCCATTGCCGAAGGTAACGAGGAAAATATGCCCGCCGATACCTACATGGAGTCAAATCTGAAAAATATTCCAACTCTCCTGGCCTACAGCTGCGAAAGAAATCGCACGTCACCACTGGCGTTTACCGGAAATAAATTCGAATTTCGAGCTCCGGGAGCATCTCAGGCGTTGGCGCGACCAATTACGATTTTGACCGCTGTTTGGGCCAGTGGCATCGAAAAACTAATCGAAAGAATCGAAGAAAATATTTACATAGGTATGGACCATCACGACTCCATCATGAAAGCCATTCGGGAAACAGCGGCAGACGGAACTAAAGTCCGCTTCGAGGGCGATTGCTACTCCAAAAGTTGGCACGAGGAAGCTAAAAAAAGAAAACTCAAGGTCCCTAAAAATATTTTGGAATCCCTGGACTACTTTATCGAAGAAAAAAATGTCAAAATGCTGTTCTCTCAAAAAATATTTTCCCGAACAGAGCTGGAAGCCTACAGAAATGTCGGACTGCATAGACTCTGCAATACCATCGAAACCGAGCTGATAGTCATAAAAAAAATGATGTTCGATGGCATACTCCCGGCCATATCAAAGCAAATTATTTTGGAAGGAGAAGCACTTAAGTACCTCACGGACGCAAATCCAAAAGAAATATCCGTTTGGAAGGAAATCATTACAGCTCTGGGAAAAATGAAAGCAGACATCATCAGCAAAATCGCAGAATTGGACGAATGCAACAAGAAAGTCAAAGAAGCCGAGAGCCTCGAAAGAAAAGCGCATCTGCTGGTCAACGATGCAACCGTCCTAATGCAGGAAATAAGAAAACTGAGCGACAGAGCCGAATACATGATGGACAAAAATAATCGCCCTTTCGCCAGCTATAGTGAACTATTGGTATTGTGATTGGATGTGGCCCAATGTCTGAATTATTAGCCAAAAAAGCACGTTATAAAGAACTAAGTGACCTGCTGAAAAACTATTCCCGCCAATATTACCTGCTGGACGCTCCCGGCGTAAGCGACGCCACCTACGACGCGCTCTACAGCGAATTGCTGGAAATCGAGCGCGAATTCCCAGAGCTAAAAACGGAAAATAGTCCGTCTCAAAAAGTGGGAGCGAAGGCGTCGAGAAAATTTTCAAAAATAAAGCATTCGAGTCCAATGCTATCCCTGGAAAATGCATTTAATGAGGACGATATAGAGACGTTTCTGGAGCGTCTCAAAAATTTGTCCGGCTGCGACCAAATTGATCTGGCACTGGAACCAAAATTGGACGGTCTATCGGCCTCTTTGCACTATAAAAACGGCATCCTGACAAGAGGAGCAACTCGCGGAGACGGAACGGTGGGCGAGGACGTAACCGAAAATATATTCACCCTAGATTGCATTCCCAAAAAAATAAACGAATGGCGCGATTTCGAAAATATAGAAGTACGCGGAGAAGTCGTCATGAAAAAAGCAGATTTTCGCAATTTAAATGAATCTCGACTGATGGCAGAAGAAAAATTGTTTGCCAATCCCCGCAATGCCGCTGCCGGATCATTGCGGCAGCTGGACTCCGCCGTCACCAAATCCCGAAAACTTACATTCTTTGCCTATTCCTTGATTGGCAAAGATCATTCCTCCAAAACCCAAATGAACGTGCTGGAAACTCTACGTAAATGCGGTTTTACCGTGTCAGATAAAATCGCACTCTGCAAAAATCAAGCGGAGGCCTTTCATTTCTACTCGGAAATGGAACGGCAACGGGCAGATTTGGAATACGACGTTGATGGCGTTGTATATAAGGTCAATGATTTGCAACTACAGCAAAAACTTGGAGCATCGTCGAAATTTCCTCGCCATTCCATCGCCTATAAATTTCCGGCGGAAAAAGCCGAGACTACGATTCTCGACATCGTGGTGCAGGTGGGACGTACCGGAAATATTACCCCGGTGGCAGAATTGATGCCCGTCACCGTCGGAGGAGTCGTGGTATCCAGGGCAACGCTCCATAACCGCGACGAAATCGAAAAAAAAGATATCCGCATCGGAGATCGCGTCGTGCTGCAGCGAGCCGGCGACGTAATTCCGCAAATTCTGTATGCTATTCCAGAAAAAAGACCAGGAAACTCAACGCTCTTCGTGTTTCCCGACGTCTGTCCCTGCTGCGGCTCTACCCTGGTGAAAAGCAACGATGAAGTGGCAACTAAATGCATAAATATCAACTGTGAGGCTCAGATAGTAGAGCGATTAATCCACTTCGTGTCCAAGCTGGCGTTTAATATAGATGGCCTCGGCGAACAAAATATAAAATTCTTCTTCGACTCCGGGTTTATAAAAAGCCCCCCAGATATTTTCCATCTGGAAAGTAAAAATCCCAATGGCCAATTGGAAAATTTCGAAGGTTGGGGCAAGCAATCGGTGCAAAATTTGTTCGACTCCATAAATAAAGCAAGAACAATAACGCTGGATAAATTCATCTATGCGTTGGGAATTCCGCAGGTGGGCCGATCCGTATCAAAACTAGTCGCCGGCTTCTTCAGATCCTATAAAAATTTTTTGAGGGCCATGGAAAATAACGATATAACCGGATTGCTGGCCGTGGACGGTATCGGCGAGTCAATCCTAGGGGATATCGCAAAATTTTTCGAAAATAATAACAACATGACCGTAGTAAAAAAACTCGGCGGAGATGAAAAAAATGGTCCCATAACCGTTTTGGATATGGAAATGCCGGAAAATAATTCGCTGATGAACAGAACTATCGTCTTCACAGGGACATTTGAAAAATTATCGCGGGAAGAGGCAAAAGAATTGGCGGAAAAACACGGCGCAAGAGCATCTTCGTCGATTTCTGCAAAAACTTCCTTTGTGGTCG
>JAITAC010000015.1 GCA_031284345.1 Holosporaceae bacterium
TTCCGCAACTTTTGGATGAAGTGTAAATGCGAAAATATCGAAGATGAAAACATCGCCATAAAATTCTTCGATCTCGCCGTTCACACAGGAATTCCGCAGGCAGTTAAGCTCATCCAGAGAGCACTGCGAGCAACCGGAACACAAGTCGTCGAAGACGGTATCATAGGGGCAATCACGCTGAAAGCCATAAACGAGGCAGACAGTACAGATCTACTCGCCGCCCTCAAATCCGAAGCCGCCGGCTACTATCGCCTCATCGTCAACGCTAACCCGTCGCAACAACGATTCATTCAAGGCTGGCTCAACCGCGCCTATCATTCAACAACAATTTAGGAAAGGAAAGCATACTATGACAAATCTAAAGGAAATCATCGCCAACGAAAAAACCAAAGGCATCATTGCAATAGCTGCCGCAGTGATCATGTGGTTCACCCCGAATCACATAGATGCAATTATAGAAGCTGGACTCGCTGCATTCGGAATATCAAAGTTAGTTCTCAAAGAAAAAGAATGATTAGCGCCTTTATTTCAGATATCATCGGCGTATGGAATCGGGCAAAGAAAACAAAGCGTTAGTAAAATTGCGCGGCCAGCTGGAACGCGTAACATTTCAAAATGAAGAAAACGACTACGTTGTGGCCAAGGTAAAAGTATACGGACACGCTGATTTGGTGACTATCGTAGGCAATATTCCGTCTCCGACTCCTGGAGAAATTCTCGATATGTCCGGCGAGTGGACGAATCATCCGAAATTCGGCGCACAATTCAAGTCCGTGTTCTGCAAATGCTCTGTGCCTGCGTCAGTAGCTGGAATAGAGAGATATCTTGGATCAGAATTGATTAAGGGAATCGGCCCTGTCATGGCCAAGCGCATCGTAAAAATGTTCGGCGAGAAAACGTTGGAAGTCATCGAAGAATCCGTCGAAAAATTGCTGGCAGTGGAAGGAATCGGCAAGCTGCGCGTGGGAATGATAGGGAAAGTCTGGCTCGAGCAGAAGGAAATTCGCTCCGTCATGGTTTTTCTGCAATCTCACGGAGTTAGTTCTGCCTATGCCAGCAAAATTTACAAGCGCTACGGTAACGAATCCATTGCTGTTGTGAAAGAAAATCCCTATCGATTGGCGCACGATATTTTCGGCATCGGCTTTTTGACGGCCGATAGAATCGCCCAAAAGCTCGGATTCGACGAAAAATCGCCTCTGCGGGCGGAAGCTGGCGTTATTTTCAAACTGCATGAGCTGACGGACGAAGGTCACATTTATTATCCGCGAGAAGAACTGATTTCTCAGGTGAAAGAGATGCTGCAGGCGGACGAATCCGTGTTGGAAATCGCAATGCAGTCTCTTTTGGCTGAAAATAAGATCGTTATCGAAAACCTGAAAAGCGACGGTGCGGAAATTCGAGGCGTATTTTTGTCCGGATATCATTTTGCGGAAGTCCAAGTATCTAAAAAGCTCAGAGAAATTCGAGATTCGCAGAAAAATATCAAAGAAATTTGCCAGGACGCAGCCCTGGGATATGTCCAGAAGAAATTATCAATCTCTCTGGCGGCCAAGCAAATGGAAGCCGTAAAAGCGGCCGTTACGAACAAATTACTTGTCGTTACTGGAGCTCCGGGCACCGGGAAAACGACCATCATCAGGGCAATATTGGAAATTTACGCGCTGGTTACCGATAAAATTCTGCTGGCGGCCCCGACTGGAAGAGCGGCGAAGCGCATGTCAGAAGCGACGAGCCGAGAGGCAAAAACCATCCATCGATTGCTGGAATTTGATCCGGTCAAAGGCGCATTTAAGCACAACGAAAACTACCTATTGAACTGCGATTTGCTGGTTTTGGACGAAGCCTCCATGATTGACACGCTGCTAATGCATCACTTGCTGAAGGCTATTCCAAAACACGCTACATTAATAATCGTTGGCGATATAAATCAGCTGCCGTCTGTAGGTGCTGGAAACGTTCTCAAGGATACCATCAATTCCAATGCTTTCACGGTGGTGGAGCTAAACGAAATTTTCCGCCAAGCTCAAGAGTCCGAGATTATTATGAACGCGCACCGCATCATTGGAGGCCAATATCCAAAAATCGATAACGCGGACAGCACGGATTTTTACTTCATAAATGAAGATGAACCAGAAAAAGTTTTGGATAAAATTATTCTCATGATCAGAGAACGAATTCCCAAAAAATTCGGCTACGATCCGCTGAATGGCATACAAGTGTTGACTCCCATGAATCGTGGAATCGTCGGAACCGCAAAGCTTAACGAGGCACTACAAGAAGCGCTAAATCCGAACGAATTCGAGATAACTCGCGGAGGCGGGCGATACCGCGTCGGTGACAAGGTCATGCAGATAAAAAATAACTACGACACGAACGTTTTCAACGGAGATATCGGTATCATCTCGGCCATAGATTCGGAAAATCAAACCGTTACCGTGAACGTCGACGGCAATGACGTAATCTACGACTACTCCGACCTCGACGAACTGGTTCTGGCCTATGCCGTTTCCATCCACAAATCCCAGGGCAGCGAATATCTGGCCGTCGTGATCCCGCTTGTCATGGCTCATTATATGATGCTCCAGCGAAATCTCCTCTACACAGCAATCACCAGGGGCAAAAAACTTGTAATCATCATCGGTAGCAAAAAAGCTCTCGCCATGGCTGTGAAAAACAACAAAATAGCGTCGAGATATACGCGACTAAAACAGCGCTTATTACACTCATAATTAATAATCATGTCCGATAATAATTTTTCGCACCATAACTAGATTTATTTTTCTTATTTGACAAATCAGATTTAATGCATATATTACCAAATATGCTGATTTTTCCTCTTGAAGACCGCTGACTTATTTATATTATTCTTCTAATCGACAAAATGTGGTGCATAATAAATTCTTACGTAATCTGAAAAATCGTCTTTTTTCAATAAATTCGATCTCAGTTAATGATGGAATTATGCTATGAAAAATATTGATAAAATCGAATATATAAAATGTTTAAATAACCAGGAACTACTGAATCTACTGTTCTCCAATAAAATCAGAAGTTCGGATTTAAGAAAATTAACGAAATCGTTTGCGACTCTTCGGGAACTGTTTTTTGTAGACTCGGATCGGATTAAAGCCGTTGAAAAAGTCGACCATCAAGGCATTAGCGCGTTGACATGTCTGCGAGAAGTCTTAGAAAGGGCATCCCGCGAAAAATTAACGCGTCGTATATCAATAAAATCTCTTGGCAATGTCCTGGATTATTGCAAAATCACTATGTCTGCGTTTTCTCGTGAGCAGCTGAGGATTTTGTTTCTGAATAATCGAAATATGCTGTTATTTGAGGATACAGAAGACCACGGATGCGTAAACGGCATAGCTATATATGTGCGGAATATCATCAAAAAAGCCTTGAATCTGGAAGCTACGGCGATTATTTTGGTTCACAATCATCCAAGTAGGTCGACTAATCCATCTGTAGCAGACATTGCGCTGACCAGACGACTCGCCCACGCTGCCAAAGAGCTGGATATCAAGCTTCTTGATCACATCATAATAGGCGGCAACAACCATTTCTCTATGCAAAAACATGGGATGATGTGAAGAATTTTGGTTAAGAATCGCTCTGTAAAGATGGCAAAACTAATCATAAGCAAAAACAACAGCTCCGGATGAACCGCTAAACTCCATAATTTTTTTGAAGCCAAGTTTCATCAATTCATCATATGTTTTTGAAAATCGATCGCTTTGGACAGTTCTGCTTCCGCATAAAATCAATGAATTTTTGTCAAACTTATCGAAATCGAATACTCTTTCCAACTTGCACGTAAATCTACTGTAATAATCGATAAAATGTTGGTATCTGTTCCAGCACATAGTTCCGTCGAAATGTTTATACACTGGATCGTTGGCTTCTAGCCAGTTGTCGCTTAGCCAGAAAAGTTTTTTCCCGGATTTATATTCATTTACTAGGTATTCGAAAAACAAATGGTCGTTTTTTCTATGTTCCCATATGCTCGTTACCAAATTTTTGGAATAATTTGCCGAACTCCAGGCGCATACAGCCACCGCAACAATAACAACATAAAATATCTGCTTTTTGCTATTTGATAAAAATACGGCAAATGCTGGAATAAACAGCACAACAGTCGGAACTGAATAGTAATTTGATGTTAAATTCAAAAGTGTATATGCAAAAGCATACCCGCATCCTGCAAACAGCAAAGAATCCGTAGTTATATGCTGCCTATCCTTTTTCAAAAAAATATTGTAAGCCCTAATTATTGTCAGGCAAATAACAAAGTATAATAAAGGTTCTTTATGAAGTTGATTGGAAGCGCTGTTTAAAATATTTGTCGTTACTGTGTTGTATATTTTTTCGTGATGTTTAAACAATAAACGATAAACATAAATTGCGATAAAAATTACTGAATTTATTAACAATAAATAATTGAATACTCTGTCCTTTTTTAGACAATTTGTCGAACAATAAACTGATAGCCGCGATAATCGCTATTGCTCCAAAAACAGGTTCTTTTAAATAAATAGCATATGTAGCAGAAAAAAACACCAGTACGTAGTATGTTGTAGATTGCTTCACCTGAGCCTTATGTCGACATATCATAAAAGCGCTCAGCATGAAAAAAAGCATTCGTTCACTATAAAAACAGTTCATGTGGATTTGTACGAAGCCTGAAGCCAAAAATAATGTTAGCATAGAAAATAATGGAATTATGTAATTGTTGGTAACTTTACCGAGAAAAGCAAACAGCATTACGCCGGCCAGCACCATTATGATGCAGGTGTAAATATAGTGAGCGAAAGCTGTACTCCCGTACGGAAACAAGAGTAGGATTGAATAATCGCCCAATCCCAATGGCTAAAACCTAGCATCCCAAGTTCCTGCGTGGGAGGGTTTTCCGATGGCCGTAGTCATTAAAAACTGGTAATCATCGCCGGATAAAACGTTATGAAAAACCCAATTCGCATGTCGCAAAATACAACAACACATAACGCATTGAATTGCAATAAAAACGATACAACTGATTCTCTTAGAAAACACTCATGATCCTCTCTGAATCCATAAAACCAAAATACGATCAAATCACCAAAGGCAACTAGCTAGCAATACTTTTTCCTAATCCTCGCATTCTACGTCATAAGCAGTGGATAATAAAGGTTACGGTTTACTAAACAAAACTGTTTTACGGTATCAATTTCTTAAACTATCTACTCACTTGATCCACTAACTTATCAAAAACAGCAGATGGAAATTGAGTGGCAGATGCAATTTTTATTTGTTCATCACGAATACGCTTTTGTTCATCATATAATTGCTTCCTCCTGTTATACTCGGCAAAAGCTCGCGGTCTCCAATTACGGCCATACTCTTGTGTTCCCTAAGAATTGCCACCACAACGGTTATCCC
>JAITAC010000132.1 GCA_031284345.1 Holosporaceae bacterium
GAACCTGGAGCCGCCAAAACTTGTCCACGCTCGACGTCTTCGCGCTTGGTGCCACGTAACAGACATCCGAGGTTATCGCCGGCTATTCCCTGATCCAATAGCTTTTTGAACATTTCAACTCCGGTTACGACGGTTTTGGTGGTTGATCTAATACCAACAATCTCGACTTCATCGCCAGTCTTTATAACGCCCTGCTCCACACGACCGGTCACAACGGTGCCACGACCCGAAATTGAAAATACGTCTTCAATCGGCATCAGGAAAGGACGATCCTTCGGACGCTCCGGCTGAGGAATATATCCATCAATTGCATCCATCAACTCGAGAATTTTATTTTTGCCAACCTCGTCGTTCTTGCCTTCCAAAGCACAGAGAGCACTTCCTTTTACTATTGGAATATCATCGGCCGGGAAATTATATTTTGCCAACGCTTCTTTGATTTCCATTTCCACCAATTCCAACATATCTGGATCATCAACCATATCAACTTTGTTGATAAATACCACCAGTGCCGGAACTCCCACCTGACGAGCCAATAGGATATGCTCCTTTGTCTGAGGCATAACGCTGTCAGTCCCGGAAACCACCAATATGGCGCCATCCATCTGAGCCGCACCCGTGATCATGTTCTTGATGTAGTCGGCGTGGCCAGGGCAATCAACGTGAGCATAGTGTCTTTTGGTAGTTTCATACTCAACGTGAGCTGTGGAAATCGTGATACCACGAGCTCTTTCTTCCGGCGCTTTATCTATTTGATCATAGGCCGTGAAGCTAGCTCCACCTCTCTCGGCTAATACCTTAGTGATAGCCGCTGTTAAAGTAGTTTTTCCATGATCGACGTGCCCAATGGTTCCAATATTACAATGAGGTTTATTCCTCTCAAATTTAGCTTTACTCATAATCGCTCCTCTTTTTAAATTTAATCTGCCTTAGCAGAACCTCTATGCTCAGCAATAATCTTATCTGCCACGTGTGATGGAACCACATCATAGCGCACAAACTGCATCGTGTACTGAGCTCTCCCCTGGCTCATGGAGCGTAACGTATTAACGTAGCCAAACATCTCCGCCAACGGAACTTCAGCTGCGATAACGCGAGCATTCGCTCTCTGATCCATTCCAACAACCTGCCCTCTGCGACTGTTCAGATCTCCAATAATGTCTCCCATATAATCTTCGGGAGTCACAACTTCCACAGCCATTATAGGTTCAAGAATTTTCGCTCCGCATTTGTTCATCGCTTCTCTAAAAGCGCCTCGCGCAGCAATCTCGAACGCCAATACGCTGGAGTCAACATCATGATAGGCACCATCCACCAACGTACATTTCACACCAACTATCGGAAAACCGATGAGGCACCCAGACTCCGCTATGTTACGCAATCCCTTTTCCACACCCGGGATATATTCTTTCGGAACGGACCCTCCAAAAATTTTACTTTCAAACTCAAGTCCTGCAGCAAAATTACCTGGTTCGAATTTTAATACAATCTTAGCAAATTGACCAGCACCTCCAGATTGTTTTTTATGTACATAATCAATCTCGGCAGGTTTAGATATAGTCTCTCGATACGCAACCTGAGGCGCACCTACATTCGCTTCTACTTTAAATTCTCTCTTCATACGATCGACAATTATTTCGAGATGAAGCTCTCCCATTCCTTTAATGATGGTCTGCCCGGTTTCCGCATTCATGCTAACCCTAAAGGAAGGATCTTCAGCCGCCAAGCGAGAAAGAGCTATTCCCATTTTCTCCTGATCTGCCTTCGATTTCGGCTCTACTGCCACCTCTATAACCGGATCTGGAAATTCCATCTTTTCCAACAGCAACGGCTTTGTTGTAGAGCACAATGTATCACCAGTTGTTGTATATTTCAAGCCGCAAACTGCAATAATATCGCCGGCATGAGCTTCTTTTATGTCCTCTCGGTTGTTGGCATGCATGAGGAGCAGACGCCCTACCCTCTCCCGCTCTCCTTTTGTGGAGTTAGCCACATAACTGCCGGCTTCCAGACACCCCGAATAGATGCGCACAAAGGTCAGAGATCCCACAAACGGGTCTGTCATCACCTTAAAAGCAAGAGCTGCCAGCGACTCATCGTCTTTCGGTTCTCGTATGACCTCCGAATTATCGTCCACACCATGGCCTACGACGGCTCCGATGTCAATCGGTGATGGCAGAAAGTTCACTACGCCATCCAATAAGGTCTGAACTCCTTTATTTTTAAAGGCGCTACCGCAGAAAACCGGCACAAAAGCTCCGGAAATCGCTCCTTTGCGAATGCAACGCATTAATTGCTCGACAGACGGTTCTTGACCTTCCAGATACGACTCCAGCAGTTCATCATCCTGCTCAACGGCCATTTCTACTAATTTTTGATGGTACTCGGCGGCAATTTCCGCATATTTTTCATGAATGGCAACAGTCTCGTACTCTGCCCCCATGGTTTCATCTTTCCAGTGATAGGCTTTCATGCGGAGAATATCTATAATACCGATAAAATCGCTTTCGAGTCCATCTGGAATTTGCATGACTATAGGACGAGCCCCCAAACGATCCACAATCATGTCTACGCAGCGGAAAAAATTCGCACCGGTTCGATCCATTTTGTTCACAAAACAAATTCTTGGAACCCTATATTTATCTGCCTGACGCCAAACGGTTTCAGACTGCGGTTCAACTCCTGCGACTCCATCGAAAACAGCCACAGCTCCATCCAGAACTCTCAGCGAGCGCTCCACCTCAATGGTAAAATCTACGTGCCCCGGAGTATCAATAATATTTATGCGATGATCCCTCCAATAACAGGTGGTGGCGGCGGACGTAATCGTAATGCCTCGCTCCTGTTCCTGTTCCATCCAGTCCATGGTGGCTGCTCCTTCGTGCACCTCACCAATTTTGTGGGATCTGCCCGTATAAAAAAGAACCCTTTCTGTGGTTGTAGTCTTGCCGGCATCAATGTGCGCCATAATGCCAATGTTTCTATATTTTTCAATGGGAGTTTTTCGAGCCATAATTACCACCTATAATGCGCAAATGCTTTATTGGCTTCCGCCATTTTATGAGTATCATCACGTTTTTTTATGGATCCGCCTCTGCCATTATAGGCGTCCAAAAACTCGCCGGCCAATTTCATGGTCATGGTTTTCTCGGAACGTTTGCGAGCGTTGCTGATAATCCATCTAATAGCCAACGCCTGCGCCCTCTCGTAGCGAACCTCCACCGGAACCTGGTAGGTGGCTCCACCAACTCGACGAGATTTCAACTCAACCGAAGGCCTTACATTGGAAAGCGCCTCTTCAAAAACTTCCAGCCCTGATTTATTCGTTTTTTTCTGAATCTGATTAAATGCCTCATGTAGCATTTTTTCCACAATAGATTTTTTGCCATCGTACATAGCGGCATTTATAAACTTGGTAACTATAACGCTACCAAACCTAGGATCCGGCAATACTTCTCGCTTTTCAGCTGCTCTTCTACGTCCCATGAAACTCCCCTTACCTTATTTTGGTCTCTTGACACCGTACTTGGATCGCCCTTGACGTCTGTTTTTCACGCCTTGCGTATCCAACGCACCACGAATAATGTGATATCTAACACCTGGAAGGTCCTTCACACGTCCACCTCTTATCATTACCACCGAGTGCTCTTGCAAATTGTGTCCCTCTCCGGGAATATAACAGGTAACTTCAAACCCACTGGTTAAACGAACACGAGCGATTTTTCTCAAAGCAGAGTTCGGTTTCTTAGGAGTCGTCGTGGTAACGCGCGTACAAACTCCACGCCTCTGTGGACACGATAAAAGTGCCGGAACTTTGTTTCTCTTTGCGACATCCTTTCTAGGACTTCTTATCAGCTGATTGATTGTCGGCATACGCCCCTTCCTTACTTAAAAAAATCTAAACCAACGCAAATCTCAATAATTATAGAATACGTTGCCCCTACGAGGCCTGTATATTACTCATTCGTCCCGCATTAGTCAAGCCCTCGCTCCGTAACAGAATGAAATAAATAACAAAAAAAATACATAAAAACTCTCTCCAGCCTATGGATTCCTGCGTACCTTGATTCCGAGACCTATGTGAATGAATCTACCACTGTGGCGCTTTTGACAAACTCCACCACATATAATGGTATTAGGAATGTCTTAAAAATTCGTTAATTTATAAAAAAACTTCTTCGATGTGTTGCAGAATCTGTGGGAAAATAAAAACTATTGCTAGGAAAACTGCGTGGCGCAAAAAATATCGACAATTTTGCTGATATGTTTTTTTTAGTAACAAACACTCTTGACAAAACATTAAATCACATATATGTATTTGTAGTATATTATGTTGTTATTATAAAAATGGAGAAAAAAAATGAAAAAACAATTATTATTGCCACTTCTTTTAATTGGCATATGCAATAATGTATACGCAATGCAGGATCGAAGGAATCCAAGTAATACTAATTTAAATCTAAGAGTCACCTCATCATTTGCACACCATAGCGGTATCTCTGACGAAGATCTCGCGCAGATATATGCAGCTCTTCCTGAAGAAGAGTGCAAACAGTTGTTGGCGACTATAGCTCCCGCATCTTCGACGCACAACGGTTTCTCTGACGAAGAGATCGCGCGAAAGTCTGTAGGTTTATCTGATGAACAGTTCAAACAGTTGTTGGCGACTACTCCTACATCCTCGTCTAGTATACTCAAAGAAACAGCCACAGCTCCCGCATCTTCGACGCCAAACTGTTCATATGACGAAGATCTCGCGCAGATATCTGCAGCTCTTCCTGAAGAAGAGTTCAAGCGGGTATTGGCGACTATTCCTTCATCCTCGCCTAGTATACTCAAAACAGCCAAAGCTCCCACATCTCCCACATCTTCTACGTCAGCCGACGTGATAATACTCAATAACGGCAAGGTTGTACATTGCTCTAAAGTTCCCCCTGACGGAAATTGTGGCTATACCGCTCTTGGCGTCACCAGAAAAGACGTAGCAAATGGTTTGCTAAGTATGCTAAAATCGAGATATGCACAGTTTGTAAGAGACGCTCTATCTAGGCAAATGCGTTTGGCATCGTTATTTTCCGAAAAATTCAAAGCAATGTTGAATGATGTGGAAAAAATAAATAGTGACATAGTCACGTGGTACATTACGGAGTTCATCGCATCACCAGCATCGGATTTCTCGAAGAAATATGGGAAATATTGTTTTTTAAATTTTATGGATCTATCCATAGGAATTGAAACTGGCGATGGTCTCGGAGCACTACTTGCTACGATGCTGCAGAAAACAATACATGTAATAGAAAAATCCACTGAGATGCTTTCTTTTGTACCTGCCCCTATACCAACTCCTCTTATAAGATCAATCCATCAACAGCAGAGTAATGACCTCTGGTTGTTATTTAATGGAAGTGATCACTACGATACTGCTATTGTCAAATAAGCATTTGTGGCTCCGCATAGCATTTTGTCAGCGGAGCCGAAGCTGATACCAGATCCCATCTCTGATTTGCCATTGCCGACTGGGCAGCGACTGGCACAGTATGCACTCCGCAAGTTGTTTGGATAATCCAAAATGGGACCTGGTATGAGATTAAGATTTTAAAATCTGTTTTCTATATTTGTTATATTTAAGCTCTCCCAATGGCCTATGCATCTTAACCTGACTGATTCTGGGATCCATTGATGCAGCGGTTCGTTCCCCAGTTTTATGAGTTTATGTCGCGTATTTTAAAGCCATGCGGCGCGCGACACAAACTCCACCACATATCATGGTAGTAAAAATGTCTTAAAAATTCGTTAATTTATAGAAATTTTTTCGCCGTTAACGAAAATTTTACATTTTCCTGCTATTATGTGAGCTGGTGGAAAGGTGCCGGCGCACAACTTGGTGTGTGGGAGATATGGAAAATATTGAGAATAAGCCTCAGAATCAGGAGGTCCCCGAATCCGTAGGCTGGTAATCCTATACCTGAAAGGTTTTGCTAATGGAGTCAGTTTTCACATCTTTTGAAACATTACCCCTAAAACCATTTTCCATTCCATTTTTTAACTAAATTCTAATCCATAGCTCGCGTTAATAATTGTTTAGGCATTTATTCCAATTATTTCTTTCAGCCGACTCAATACATATAATGGGATGTCGTATAAATTATTCGTATTCTTATAATCAGCTATAGATGCTCGAATTTCAATCTGCGGATCAAATTTCCGGTCGCCCCAAGCATCGAGGCATATTTTTTAGCCAAATCACTTGCAAAATTTATTTTTCTAAAATACAACAAAAAATTGCCAGAAATTCTTGCTATTTTTAATTTATTTTGGTATACTTTTTATGAAAATATATCGGCATAATATGTTGGCCATATTTTTTATGGAAGGCTGTTTTACAATTAAATAAG
>JAITAC010000018.1 GCA_031284345.1 Holosporaceae bacterium
CAGCGAGGCTTTCGGTTCTCCCGCCTGCAGAAGCCCCAGTCCAAACAAAACCATCATAGAGCTCAGCAAAATCGGAGTCATAATTTTCCCAATAACGTTGGTCACCCGCTGTCCGTTTACTCCAATGAAGTGAGCCGCAGCACAAAATACTACGCTAAACAGCCATAGCGGTAACTCCGGAAATAAACGACTCACTCCCCCAAAAGCAACAGTGATGCAGCGCGGAGTCACACCAAATGGCCCAAGGAGAGACAGCGCCAAAAACGGAACAACGATCTTGGCCAGAGAGCCAGCTTCACCAAAAAATGACGCGCTGTCTCCGTTATGGCGCTTCAAAACAAAAAATAGGCCGAAAAATGATAATATGACGTCTGAAGATATCAGTCCTCCAAACCCCTGAAGCCAGCTGCCTTCCGTGGCCTGACCTATCTTCAGCGAAAATACCAAATTGCCGGCACCAAAAAACATGCCAAACAAAAGCAAGGCGCATACGACGATTAATTTATCCATAATAATTTCCCCTAATAATACAAAATCTCATTTTGGATTAGCTAAACTGTTTTTGAAAGACGCTCTGTACCAAGCGCTGCCAGACGGACAATGGCTAATCGCTGATGGGATTTGGTATAAAAATAATTTGATCAAAAAAGATGGCCAATTCCCTGAAATGCAGAATAAAAAATTCAGCAGAATTTCAGCGATGGAATCGACGATTTCAAACGAAAATTCTACAGCTCAGAAAAATAAAAATCTGCTGAAATCGCAATTAAAGTAATAGAAAATTGTACCCCTATTGGGGGAGAATTTGAGAGGGAAAAATGATAGAATTAGAATAGAATATATAAATATCCATTATACGAATCTCATTTTATGGTAAAATTATTGTAATGCATTAGGCGATCTATTGCAAGTTTTTTTGTGATCAATCTTCGACATTTTCGCGATTTTTGCCATATTTTTTGGCCTCACCTGCAGATTTTGTAACATATTTCAAAATCAATCTATGCCAGAATCCATGTGACAGTGGAACTATGCTCATTCGCGATGAGAATCATGGTGAAGCTGCTTGAAAGTTAGGCATTGCTGCGGCAGCGGCATAGGAATCTCATTTTTCACATTATCACCCAACGGATTACGGAGTCCATTGATGCAGAGACTCATTCTCCATATTTATTATATTGATAGTCCATCCTGCAACGCGCGGCACAGATTCCCACACATATCATGGTAGCAAGATCCCATCTCTGATTTGCCATTGCCGACTGGGCAGCGACTGGTACAGTATGTACTCCGCAAGTTGTTGGGATAATGCAAAATGGGATCTGCTATTACATGATTGTCAATTGCCATCGGCAACAAATCTGGAGAATAGAAGTTAAAATCAGGGCATGTCAGAATTCGCCAAGTGGTGAGAAATTATAATTTAGCAAGACCGGCCGGCGCATTCTGCAGCGACATTGACATCATTATCGTCAGGCTTGTCTGGCCAACTCGGATGCAATGCTCTATGCCATCAGCTGTCGTTTTACATGTTCTTTTGATGGGAAAGCTCACTTCAGCCAAAACACCAATTTTTTTGTTCCATTTTCTTTCTATGCCAAATCCGATTAGGGGAACAATTGGTTTTACGGCGGCATCACAGACTTTCACTCCGTCGAGGGTATATCCATAGGACACCGACATCCAGGCAATTTTCAGCGAAGCAAACGCAACTGACTTATACTTTTTCAGAGCGTATCCGCATTTTAGCAACGCCAACGGAATTAGCGCGCTATTTTCCATATATCCGCTCCTGACCCCAACGCTAGCGGATTTTAATTCGTTATAGTTGGCATTCATGCTATTCCAGTCGAGTTCTTTTTTCTGTTTTTTGCCTATTGCCATAAAGGCTCCTCCGCTCACCAGCAGTCCTTTTTTGAAGGGTTTGGCGTATTCCATACCGATTATCGCATTAAACGCATTCACGGAATTAGAGGTAAAATTTTCGTGGCCCTTCACCGAAGCGCCATATTTTTGCATCGACATGCCGACTCCGCAGATAATTTTTGCACCATCGAAGGAAACGGCGTTTTGTATGGCTGTGTCACTTGGATCCGCGTATACTTCCGGCTCAAAGGCTTTGTCTTTACCTTGGCCAATATTATTTTCCATAGTACTTGGCTTAAATGCATTTTCGCCTTCGTTTCCGGAATTATTGGTTGCATAGGAACCTGCGCTACACAAAAAAAGACACATAACGAAAGACCGTCCGAACATAGATTTTGAAAAAATTTTATTAGAGCATCGCAAATTTACGGTTAGCATTCGGAATAAATTAATGGACATTAGCGGTTTCCTCCTACCAAAAGCAACGATCTCACGGTCTCATGCTAGCACACATCAAAACAATTAACAAATTTTAAATAATTTGAGTATATTTATTTTTTATGGTTAAAATTATCAAACAGATGGAATATCAAACGAGAAAAAATTTTATAATTGCTTTTCAGATAATATTATATATTATTTATTGTTTTTTGAGTCATTATTCCTTTCACGGCTGCCACATATGTTTTTTCGACACTGATGATTACATGAGAGCCGTCAGGATCCGCGAATTTTTCATGCATTTTGATTTATCGAACGACATCATAGCGAGAAGCAATGTTCCCTTCGGCTGCAGTCTGCACTGGACGCGCTTCTATGATTTTTTTCTGATAATCCCCTCCTATATACTGAGTTTTTTCACGGATTCCATTAATATTGCCATCGAGTACGTTTGTTTTTTTATTGGTCCGGTTCTAAAAAGCTGCTGTTTATTTGTTCTTTTTAGAATCGCCAACAGTATTTGCAACAGGCACGAAGTTATTATAATTACGACGATTTTTTTCATACACTCAAGCTTTTACATGGTTGGCGCTCTTGGGAAGCCGGATCATCATACTTTTATTATGCTATTTATTCTGCTGTTCATTGACGCCGCCGTCCTGACGATACGTTATAGATTCAGCCGCACTAAAGATTACGTTCGTATGGCTCTGATATCTGCGCTGTGTATCTGGATATCTCCGGAAACCTTAATTCCCATTGTGCTGGTGGATGTACTGATGTTTTTTCTGACATTTTTTAAAATAGGCAATTTAAAAATGCTGTTTCTCAAAAACATCATAATTGCTTTTTTTATTGGTATTATAATTATGGACGCGGTTCGTTCAAATTTAGGGGTATTTTTCGCTCTAATGATTCTACTACTGATGTCAATGATATATCTTATTGAAAACGACGTTGTTTTTTCAAAATCTATGTATTTGAGCAGTTTAGTTTCTTTTGCATCCGTAGGTATACCCATTTTGCTATTGGTGTTTATCCCGTTTACGTCGGGGATTGGCGCAGTTGAGTATGACAAGATATCCGTGGTGCACTTCGCATTGTATCTGAGCGCTTCTGTATTTTTGGGGTTGTGTTTATTTGGTCTGCGGCGCGTAAAAATTTCTGGTTTTCTTTTGGGGGGAATTATTTTTTTCATTGTTGCTGCGATTTTTCTTCTTACCTACCCGAAATTTTTTAGTGGAATGGAGGCAGACATCAGCGACTACACAAAAAAAATCTGGCTGAGTAAAGTATCCGAGATGAAATCGCCGTTTAGCAGCAGACTCGCAGGGTATTTCACAATGCATTTGCTGTGTGTCATTGTGATGGTAACATATAAAGTATGCCAATTAGGAATCGCCCACAAGCGGGTTTTAGTCGCTCAGTGTTTTCGGAACAGAGTTTCGCTAGTATGGTGGATTTTTCTATTGAACGCCATCTGCTATACGATATTTGCGGCATTGGCCAACCGCATGCTTCCCTATTCTATTTTATTTAGTCTTCCTTTATATGTTGATTTCTGTATGAATCGCATACCCGGAAGATTATTTGGCGATGGAGTCCGTCTGGCAGCGGCGTTTTTTAGCACCATTGGATTATTCATTGCATTTATTTTTGTGGACGTGGGTCAGGATTCTCCGCGGCCGTCTTCGGACAAGTCCAAGTACACTCCGCAAGAGCTCTGGGAGACCATTGATCGCTTGTCGGATACTACGGTGGTGATTATGACACATTCCTCATATGGGCCCAAGCTCCTGTATTACACGAAGCACAGTGTCGTTGCAGCTCCTTACCATAGGCAGCCGGAGGGTATCGCATCATTCCACAAAGCAATGATGGATGGCTTTAATGAAAGCATCGTAAGGAAAATACTCATTGATACCAACACATCATACATTCTTCTGAAAAAAAATATTTTTTCCCAAGATCAGTTTTGCAACGATTCTTTTCAAAACTTGTCTTGTATGATAATCAACGGCAATCTTCCAAAATGGGGAAATATTGTGGAAATATCCGAAAAATTTAACGACATTATCATTGTCAAGATAGACAAAGAATTGTTGAGAGCCGACGGATTGAACAAATAATTTTTTTTGAGATTATCATTAATATTTTAGACAAAAAATTTGCTTTTTCTATTTTTTTTTGTTATACTGCTAATTGATATTTTTGGAGAATTAAAAATTAAGTGGAAGTTTTAGAAAACTAGGAACCGTTTAGCAATAATTCCTAATGAATAAAATGCAAATATTTGTTATATACGGAGGGGAAAATGGAAAAAACGTCCTGTTATTTTTTTGCAATCATTGCAATGCTGCAATGGACTGTGGCGACAGCGATAGAAAATAATAATGCCCAAACGATTTACAATATCGTGTTCAAGGGGCACAAATGCTCTAATAATCAGCCTTTTCATCGAAATACCATTTGTTGTCATAGTTGGGATGATATCAAAGCTCAATTGCAGATATTAAAAGAGAAAAACACAAATTTTGGTAAATTTCCGTTGTTGCTCATTGACTACAACAAAACGTTGGTTTTCTCGCCATATTATGTGATAGCCAAACAATTCATAAGAGTCAACGACGATGTAATGAAGGAAAGTGATATAAGTAATCTGTCCAGACTCTGCTGTACTAAGAAAAGCACGTCAAGTACGATCTACGAAGGCGACATTATGCCAGGCGCTCTCGATTGCATAAAGTCATATGTGGAAGCTGGTTTTTTTAGTATGGTTATAACGATAGGCTCGCATACGATGCATCCCGGGAGATCTGTACTAATGGATAGTTCTGGCCTGAGTCGCTACATAAAATTACCCCAAGACAAATTTAATCCACTTATGATCAGTGATAATTTATATAACGATGGTTTTTCTATTTCTTATATTCCATTGAGTCCGGTAGAATATTGGGCCCATTATATAGGCGGGCACATTTATTGTCCTAAATTACCGGAACAGCTCCTACAGAAATCCAAAGGAAGTACTTTTCTATCTTTTATTAATTGCCTTAGGGAAAATCCCAGCTATGTTATTGCCATCGATGAAATGGAAAATAATATTTTGGCACTAAATGAAACGTGCGCATACTTTAATATTCCATTTGTAGGATTTATACTTAATTCGGAAGACGGAATCAGCAATGACATGAAAAAAGCTGTTGAAGCGCATGATCCAAAGGTGCTTTCCCTAATAGACGAATGTGTAAATGTAATCCGAGAAGCCAACGTTGAGGGATTTTCTGTTGTAAATCTTCCTGTAGCTGCGGGAGAAGCTGTAGTTGCGTCCAAAGTTGCGTCCAAAGTTGCGTCCAATACTTTGAATACAGACACGCAAACTGCAACATCCTCCAATATTTCAAATACGGAAACACCAATTACGACGTCATCTTCGTCCAAACCTTCAAATTTGTCGGAATCTCCAGAATACAATCAAACCACTAGAATTTTAAATTTCGACAAACTGAAGAAGTTTATTCAAGGAGATCACGGTATGCAGAACTCTTCGAAGACTTTCAGCGCTGCCAGATATGAAAATGAAACAAAAAAAAGACAACATCCTGCGCTTGATTCTATGTTTTCAGAGGCTGATGCTGAAATAACACATGAGACAGAAATACATTCCGAACAATGCGACAATTTGCCGAGTGATAACACAGATCATCGCCAGTATGGCAAGATCACATCTTCCACCTCAGAAAAAATATTGAAAAGGCAATCTAGTATATCAACAACTTCTAGTTTCTCGTCAAGTGCTTCGCAATCTCCTGCTAAACAGTTTGTAACACCACAGACGTCGCCTCCTCCTGTTATCCCGGCCACGAAGCGGACATCGCAACCTCCTATTAATTCGGCCACGATGCGGTCGTCGCCTTCTGTTAACTCAACCACGGTGCAGAAATCAGTAGGAACGAACAGTAAATTTACAATCGAAGATCTGAGTGAAGATGATCTATCCAAACTACTGCGGACGTCGCCTTCTGTTAACAAGATTATATCACTGACGTCGCAACCTCCTGTTGCCCCGGTCACGAAGCGGACATCGCAACCTCCTATTAATTCGGCCACGATTCTGACGTCGCCTCCTCCTGTTGCCCCAGTCACGAAGCGGTCGTCGCAACCTCCTGTTGCCCCGTCCACGATGCTGTCGTCGCAACCTCCTGTTGCCCCGGTCACGATGCGGTCGTCGCCTTCTGTTAACAAGATTATATCACCGATGTCGCCTCCTCCTGTTGCCCCGTCCACAATTCGGTCGTCGCAATCTCCAGGTGTTCATACACCAAACGCAAAAACAGAACAAAGAGGTAGATTTTCTATCGAAAACGTTGATTCAGCTGAGCTAGACGAGATTCTGACGCCGCAATCTCCTGTTAACTCGACCACGATTCTGATGTCGCCTCCTCCTGTTACCACGGTCACGAAGCAGACATCGCAACCTCCTGTTGCCCCGGTCACGATGCGGTCGTCGCCTTCTGTTAACAAG
>JAITAC010000137.1 GCA_031284345.1 Holosporaceae bacterium
CAGGAAACAAAAATATATTGGGAAGTCTATTTTTTATATTCATCTGCATAGTTACATTATTTTTCCCAAACGGAATTGTCGCCGATTTTCCCGTTAAAAATACTGAAAGCATGAATGCGTCACAGACTGCTCAATCTGATGAGTCAAACGCGAGCATAAGCTATAAAGTACTTCGCGTAGTTGACGGAGACACTATTGTTATCGATTTCAATGGCAAAGAAGCAAAAGTCAGATTAATCGGCGTTGATACTCCAGAAAGCGTTCATCCAGATCCCGAGAAAAATACTCCGTTCGGTAAAATTGCCACTAAATATACGGAAGATAATTTGGTCGGAAAAAATGTCATGTTAGAGCAAGATATTACGGAGCGGGATCGGTACGGAAGATTGCTTGCCTACGTTTGGATTGGAGGAAAAATGTATAATGAACAATTAGTAGAGGCCGGTTACGCAAAAGCTTACACTTACCCTCCTGACGTAAAATACGCCGATCGATTCACAGCAGCCCAAAAACGAGCAATGGATGCTAAATCAGGATTATGGACTTTGTCGCAGATTGAAAATGAGGTCGATGCCATGTCGAATCAAATTGCATATTGGACACCAAAAGGAAAATCCTATCATTTTAATTCTAGTTGCCAAACTCTTTCTCGGTCAAAAAAAATATTAAGCGGAACACTCCCAAAAGCAAAAGCTATAGGAAAACTTGATCCCTGTGATAAATGTGCTTACTATTAACGCAAACTGCGGCGCCTGGAGTTTAAAAGCCTGTAAAAAAACAAGAATACATCTCCAAATCCGGAAGTGGCGGAATCTGTGGGATGGTAAGTCGCCTGCCTAAGCTCTGTTATACCAGATCCCATCTATGATTTGCCATTGCCGACTGGGCAGCGACTGGTACAGTATGCACTTTGCAAGTTGTTTGGATAATCCAAAATGGGACCTGGTATAAGCTCTGTTATTCTTCCGGAAGCTGTTCTATTGTTTGCTCAGAATCAGAAAACGCAAGACTCTGGAGAGGCGTAGGTAACACTAGCGCTCCTCCCATAAATGCAAATGTACCAGGCGTCGGTAGCACAAAAAATTTGAGCACATTTTTGGGATTGCCGGATGTTTTCACAATTCCAGCTTCCACAATTATGCTATATTCGCTCCCCTGTGCATCCAAGCCACTAACATTCGTGAAAGGAGGCGTATCTGTGATCTCTCTATTCTGTGGAGAATCTCCAACCGTTGCACTGCTTTTGCAAAATGTGACTTGGCTATCTTCAACAAAATAAACGGAAAAAATACTATTGTGTCCCAACGGCGGTTTATTGGTCATGTTCTGGTTGCCCACGTAAATATTATAAAAAGCAGCGTGGGCAATATATTTAAATTTTTCTGCAGATATTGTTCCGTCTGAATCACTAACTCCAATCGAGTGGATCAGCATATTTGCGGCATAGCGAGAGGCATTTTCCAATTTGAAGCGTGTCAAGTAATATTTTGTTAGATCAATTGAGGCATAAATAATTAATAGGAGCACTGGAATCGACGCGATAAATTCCACAAGAATGGATCCGGAGTTCTCTTTCTTGAAAAATCGCTCGACGGCATTCCGGGCTGATTGGTAAAAAGCCTCTAGAAATTTCTGAATTTTCACAAACACCTCCGCCTTTGTAAAAATTATCCACCAAAAATGTTAATAACCTTACAATTACGCATTTTTTAATGCGGAGGCTGAGGTTTCGTTTCAAAAAAAAATTTAATAATTCTCGGGTTTTAGCTCAAAAAACGCCTGGACGTGCTTGCAGACCGGACAAAATCCCGGAGCTTCTTCCGCTTCCACCGAATGGCCACAATTGCTACATTCCCAAATCACTTTTCCAGTTTTTCTGAAGACTTGGTGTTCGATTATATTTTTCTGGAGTTTTTTATATCTCTTTTCGTGATTTTTTTCTATTTCTGCGACGGCTCGAAAGAGAGCGGCAATGTCGGAAAATCCCTCGGCGTCTGCATCTTTTGCGAACTGGGCGTACATATCTGTCCACTCGTAATTTTCTCCGCTGGCGGCTATTTCGAGATTTGTCATGGTATCGGAAATTGTGCCACCGTTCAGGAGTTTGAACCAAATTTTCGCATGTTCCTTTTCATTATTGGCGGTTTCTTCGAAGATTTTGCCAATTTGCACGTAACCTTCTTTTTTGGCTTGTGAGGCGAAGTAGGTATATTTATTTCGTGCCTGAGATTCACCTGCAAAAGCTTCCATTAGATTTTTTTCAGTTTTTGTATTTTTTAGATTCATTTGCATCTCCTTTTGGTAGCAGTATAGTCTTGTGGTTAGGAAAGATCAATGAACTCTGGAGAGTATCAACCATGTTCGTTTATTGATTTTTGCCAATTTTTGACTTTCGAGTTTGAAATCATATGGGGAGAAAAATTATTATCGAACATGGTTATCAACGGTCAGATTAAACTTCAATTAGTGTACTTTAGCTCCCTTGCTAACAAGACAAGAGGTTACGTAATGTGTTACTTCATATGATTTTGTTTTTTTATGTAAGTATGCTATACCAAGCGGAGTCCTGTTATCGTTATTTTTTGCGTTTATGTCTGCTCCAGCATCCAATAGTAATTCCACCACAAGAACATTTGGTTTGTTCATTATTAACATGTGTAGCGGAGTCATATTATTGTTATCTTTTGCATTTACATCTGCTCCGGCATTCAATAATGATTGTAGCTCATGCACTGTTGGTTGATTTTTCATTATTAAGTGCAGCGGAGTAGCATTATCGTTATTTTTTGCATTTACATCCGCGCCGGCATTCAAGAGCAATTCTATCTGGGGAGCAGTTGGCTTATTCATTGTTAATAGATGCAACGGAGTCGTATTGTCGTTACTTTTGGCATTTACATCTGCTCCGGCGTCCAATAGCAGTTGTATCAGGTGAAAATTAGACCTCTCCATCATTAATAGATGCAACGGAGTTATATTATTGTTATTTTTGGCATTTACATTTGCTCCAGCATCTAACAGCAATTGTATCAGAGAGCTAGTCGGCTTCTTCATTAATAGGTGAAATGCTGTATTGCCAAAACAATTTTCTTTCACTTCTAGATTTGCTCCATTTTCGAGTAAGGCCGTGATTGCATCAAGATTTTGAGACCACGATATAATCGTATGTAGAGGAGTTTTGTTTCTTTTTTTTGTCGGAAGATTTACATTTGCTCCAGCTCGAATAAGTGTCCTCGTGATGAGACCGATTTTATTTTCTTCTTCTACTGCAGCTAATGCAATACGCAGCGCCGAATGTCCATCTTCATCCATCCCATTTGGATTCGCTCCTTTTGCGAGTAGGAGCTCGACCATATCCAGATAACCATATGCAACAGCTGTGCACAGCGGAGGTGAACAATAATCATTGTTGCTGCCAATGTTGGTATTTATTTTATCTGAAGCCAAAAGAGCTTGCAATACAGGAATATCATGTGCTTTTATGGCGATATGCAGAGGAGAATTATACGAATCCGGAATATTTGGGTTAGCACCAGCTCCCAAAAGAATTTGTATCGCTTGTAAATTCTTATTTTCTACGGCATAGCACAACGGAGTTTTTTCAAGTTTCCATTGCTGTATATTGGGATTGGCTCCAATATTTATGAGATACTTTAATGTATGAATGCGATTCATAGCGGCGGCTGTGTGCAACGGTGTTTTTGCAGCCGGGGTTGTCTTTGTCTGTAGATTGCGAGAATGTTCGGGATCATTATTGTAGAGGCCCAATTTGGCTCCATGAGCAAGCAGAATTTTTATGGTGTGAATATGTCCTTTGGAGACCGCTAAATGCAGCGGAGTTCCATTTCTGTTGAGGGCGTTGGGATCCGCTCCTAATCCAATTAAAAGCTCTACGATTTTAGCATGACCTTCCAGCGCAGCAATGTGCAATGGCGTATTCAAGTGATGATCTCGAGCGTGTAACATATCCGGATGAGCTTTCAGCTCTTCCACAATTATAGCTTCATTTCCAAGATGCGCCGCATAATGTATAGGTTTAGTGGTGTCGGCTTTGGCTCCCAATGCTTTTAGCTGTTTTATATTAGCTTCCTTAAGCGGTGTATTCATGGCCCAATATAAAGGAGTCTCTCCGTATTTATTTCTGAAATTTGGGTCATAACCTTTTTGCACAAACTCTTTAATCCAATCGGCGGAGCTCCCTTTGGCCAACATATGCAAAATACTTGCATCTCTATGGATTAAAACATTTATTTTCGCTCCGGCATTTCTGAGCATTTGCTCTATTTTTGTATCCTTATTATAGATCGCATTTATCAAAGGCGTATAATTAAGCCAACCTTTGGCATTTACGTCCATTTTTAATGCAATAAGGAGTTTTACAATGTCTGCTTTTCGGCATTTTACCGCCGTATGAAGTAAAGTATCGTAGGATGCCCGAACGTTTAAATTCGCTCCGGCGGCAATAAGCATAATGGTGGGAACGATTCCTTTCTCCACAGCCAAATGCAATAATGGCTGATCTTTTACAGTCGCATTTACATCCGCGCCTGCCACTATGGCATAGTGCAGCTGCGTTAAGTTGTTATTTTGTATAGCGTTATACAGGAAATCTTCTCTACTCAGATGGGGAGCGCTCTTGATATAAAGATCGTTGGTGGCATCTAGGTTTTCCTGTCCACATGAGAGCAATAAACTTAAGAGGCAGTAGCTTGAAAATTTATTTTTCATTTTATTTTTCTCCATAAAAAAAAACTATGACACAAATATAGAATATTAGAGCAATCTTTTTTATAATATTTTAAGAAAATTCTAATGTTATATATGTTATCAATTACCATAAATTTTGTAAATTAGGATTATGAAATTCAAGATATTTAATTTTGACTATCCGGTGGATCCTGATATATTTTGATTCTGGAATGAGTTTTTATTTTTTGTCGGGTTTTAAATTCCATAAAAAAACCAATTTAAAAAACGCTAAAAAACAAAATACATTTCAAAACCAGTGTGCGACGGTGTTCGTAGTGGTGAGTATCAGATACGCGGATAATTGACTTTGAATTGTTTTTTGTTTAACTTTCGATATGCCTTAGATAATGGTGAATATAATGAATTTTAAAGATACGATTTTTTTACCAGAAACAGATTTCCAAATGCGCGGGAATTTAGCTTCCAAAGAACCGGAAATTTTGAGTTACTGGGAAAGTTTAAACATATACGATCAGTGCAGATCAAGAGCTCGAGCATGTGAGAAATTCATTTTACACGACGGTCCTCCGTTTTCCAACGGTACACCCCATGCCGGCACCGCCATGAACAAGGTTCTGAAGGATATCGTGGTGCGCATGAAGCAAATGCAGGGATTCGACGCTCCATTTGTGCCCGGATGGGATTGTCACGGTCTTCCCATAGAATGGAAAATTGAGGAAAAACTTAGGGGCCAGGGAATAAATAAAGACGATATCTCGGTGGCTAATTTTCGTAACATGTGTCGGGAATTTGCCGAGTATTGGATCGACGTTCAGCGCAATGGCTTCAAGCGACTGGGCGTAAACGGCAATTGGGAAAATCCCTATTTAACCATGAGTCCCAGAGCCGAATCCAGCATTATAAGACTAATTGGGAAATTTGTATTGGATGGAGCTCTCTATAGGGGCGAGCGTCCGGTTTTCTGGTCGGTGGTGGAGAAGACGGCGCTGGCGGACGCTGAAATAGAATATATGGATAAAAAATCTACTAGCATCTACGTGGCATTCAAAATAAAAAAATCGCCGAAGTTAGCTCATTTGCAAGACGCTTACTGCATGATATGGACCACGACTCCCTGGTCCATTCCCGGCAACAGAGCGATTTCTTATTCCGAAAAAATAAATTACTGTCTTTTAGAAATCGAAAATAAAAAATACATCGTTGCCCAGGAGCTGGTGAAAAATTTTTTCAGCACCACCGGTCTTGGGGGCGAAATTTTACATGAGTTTTCCGGAACTATGTTGGGAGAAGTGGTGTGCAGTCATCCGCTGGCAGATTATGGCTATGATTTCGATGTTCCTTTACTGGACGGAGATCACGTAAAGACAGATGCGGGCACCGGTTTGGTTCACACGGCTCCGGAACACGGCGTAGACGATTTTTACATTTGCAAAAAATACGGTATCGAAGTGCCCCAGACCGTCGACGGTGACGGCTTATATTATGATCATGTGCCGCTGTTTGCAGGCAAACATGTATTTAAGGTGGAGCCGCTTCTGTTGCAAGCGCTGAACGACGTTGGAGCGCTGTTGTTTAGGTCGGTCATAACCCACAGCTATCCGCATTCCTGGAGGTCCAAGGCGCCGCTGATATTTCGGGCGACACGCCAGTGGTTCATCAGCTTGGACAACACCGGACTGAGAAAAAAAGCTATGGACGAACTAGAAAAAGTCAACTGGATACCAAAACAAGGCTACAATCGCATAAAGTCATTTATTGAAAATAGAGGCGATTGGTGCCTGTCTCGCCAAAGAGTTTGGGGAGTACCTCTTCCGCTGTTCCTGGATAAAAAAACCGGAGAACCTCTAAAAGACCCTGAAATTTTCGAGCGCATCGCCGATATTTTCGCGCAGGAAGGCTCCAACGCCTGGTTTTCTCATGATGTGGAATATTTTCTGGGCAATAAATATAACGCCGACAACTACGAAAAAATAAATGATACCATGGACGTCTGGTTCGAAAGCGCATCGACCCATTCCTATGTCGTCAGAGACCATGAAGACCCAGAAATAAAGGCAGATCTGTACCTGGAAGGATCAGATCAACATCGCGGATGGTTTCAGCATTCGCTGCTGAATTCCTGTGGCATATATGGAAATTCTCCATTCAAAGCCGTGCTCACTCACGGTTTTATCGTGGATGAAAAAGGCCGAAAAATGTCGAAGTCCCTCGGCAATACCATAACATTGGACGAAGTTGTACAAAATTGGGGCGCCGACATCTTCAGAATGTGGGTGGCCGGCAGCGACTACACCCAGGACCTCAAATTGGGCATAAATATTCTCAAGCAGCTGGAAGACGTATATAGAAAATTAAGAAATACCTTGCGCTATCTGCTGGGCGCACTCTCGGGCTATGACGCCAAATACGAAAATATCGAATATTCCGCATTGCCGGATCTTGAAAAATGGGTGCTGCATCGATTGTATGAAATAGAAAACGAACTGGATCAATGCGTAAATTCCTACGACATTAATAAATATTTCACGATTATACATACATTTTGCTCCGGAGATTTGTCGTCTTTCTTCTTTGATATCAGAAAAGATTGCCTCTACTGCGATCAGCGAGAAGATGAAAAACGCCGCGCCTACCGTCATGTGTTGCATATATTGTTCCAGCATTTGGCGAGGCGTCTGGCGCCGATAATTGTGTATACCGCAGAAGAAGCATGGCTGAGTTTCCAGGAAGCAAAAACAAAACATACGGAAACTTCTTCTGAAAAATCTGAAAGAAATGCGGCTTCCGAGCATTTGGAAAAATTTCTGGCTCCCGGCGACCACTGGTTTAATCCGCAATTGTATGCCAAAATTAATAAAGTTAAGGAAATCAGAAAAAGCCTCACAACCGCCCTAGAAATAGCCCGCAAAGAAAAAATTTTGGGATCTAGTCTGCAGGCTCTCGTGGAAATTTTCGATCCGGACCATATCATTCCCATCAGTTGCGAAGATTTTTGGGCAGAAATCAGTATCACCTCCGCCGTAAAATTGCATAATGCGCCGATTCCCGCGAATGCTTTCGTCGCAGACGATATCAAAAATATAGGTGTTGTCGTGTCGCTGGCTCCGGGAGTAAAATGCGAACGATGCTGGAAAATTTCCACCGACCTCAACGGAGATAAAATATGTTTGCGGTGCCAAAAAGTTTTGGCTCAGTAAAATGGGCCGTCATCTGTTTTACAGTAGTGCTGCTGGGAGATCAGCTTTCTAAGCAGTTGGTAAAAATATACTTGGACGGCCAAAATTCGCTGAAAATATTTCCGTTTTTTAATTTTGTACTCGTGAGAAATAGCGGTGTTTCTTTTGGGGTACTCCGGAATATATCGCCGATTTTTTTAATATTGGCGTCGCTGGCAGTGGCAATATATTTAGTGCTCTGGTCTCGACGCAACACATTGTATCGATTGCCGATGGCGCTGGTGGTGGGAGGAGCAATCGGCAATATTTTGGATAGAATTTTTTACGGCTCCGTAATAGATTTTCTGGATTTTCACATCTGCGAATACCATTGGCCGGCATTTAACGTTGCGGACAGTTCCATCGTGATCGGAGCGCTGCTATTGTTTTTTGTGTCATATAAATGTGATAATGAGGTTGCCTCCTGAGGAGGTGTTTTGGGTAAATTGGTGATTGAGGTGAATATGAAAAATATATCTGTGTTATTTGTGCTGTTATTTTTGAGTGGATGCAATACTCCCGAAAATGAAAAAATAAACACTGAATCTCTAAAAGAAACAAATAAACTGCTGATTCCGCCAATACTTGGCCAATCATCGGCGCCAGTGGAGAAAGGACACAGTGTGACGCAGAAAATTGATCGGCAGGCCAAGTCCGAAATCCAGCGGCCAAAGGACGGGAAAAATTTGACGCACTAGTCAAAAATGGAGCGCGTTATGTTTAAAAAATTCCTTTTTTCTTTATTTTTGTTGTATTCCTTTCCTATGGTAAACGCCACTGGTAACACACACGAATATAAAGACAGTTCCGAATGTAAATTGGAAAACGGCATATCTGTTATTTTTATGGAGACATCGAAAAGTGATCTGCTTATGGTGGCACTTTGCGTTTCCGCAGGTAGCACGGACGAAATCGAGAAAGAAGGCGTTGCTAACCTTCTTGCCAATATTCTCTCGCAGAAATATATGAGTAGCAGGAAGGAAAATGCTACTCAACCTGTCTTTGAGAGCAATTTCTATACCGGCTATGATCAGAGCGTCTACTATCTTCAGGGGAAGCTAGAAAATCTTGACGTTTTTCTAAAAAATCTGAGTGAATTATTTTTGGAGTCATCGTTTGATCCATTAGAGATTGCCGCTTCTAGGAATCTGGTGGAGCAAACCATTGCTGGCGATGAGCAAATAGATCGGATGCTGATCAAAAAAGAAGCAAGAAAATCAATGTATTGGCATTCTAAATATGGATCCAGCATCTACGGCGCCAAAGAGGATCTCAAGCTCATAAATGAAGATGACATTGCTCTGTTTAAAAAAAAGCACTACACAACAGATAGAGTTACCATCATTATTGCGGGCGATATTTCGAAAAACAAAGCATTGGATGCGATCAAAAAATATTTCGGCGATATCGAAAATACATCGTCGTCCCTAGAGCGACTGCAAGAGCCGGAACATCACGGATCTGTTGTGCAAATCACAAAATACAGCGATCAAGTGAGCGTTCCGGTAATAGAAATGTACTGGAAAGTACCGAATTATAGGAATCATCGAGAACAAGCTCTGGCAACGGAGATTTACATTAAACATCTCAGTGATATGTTGCAAAAAAGCCTGATTGATGAGCAAAAAAATCTATCTTCCATTGCATTCAGCTATTCCTTTTGGAATTACGACTACGGCGATTTCTGCATGACCGTAACGGCAAAAAATTCCGACAACATCGATGAGATAATAATATCGGTGCTGTCAGAAATTAAGTACATTGCTTCCACAGCACTGACCAAAAATCAGGCGGATGCCGCTTCCCAAAAACTCTTCGAAACCTCTAAAATGTGCGGAAAAGATCCGTTGGAAGCTCTCGATTGCTTTTCCAGAAAAATCAGTGCCGGCAACGATTTCGAATTTGTAAAAAAATTCGCCCTCAATATCAATAAATATTCTCTGGAGGAAGTAAATAAGCAGGCAAAGGAAATTTTTGGAAAAGATCCCTGTGTGATCTGCGTAATAAAACCGCAGTCCGAAATAACAGGAGCTTCAAAATGATTCGATATGACGTCGTAAATGGATCTCTTCTGGAAACAGTAAGCGCACTTAGTCTGGAGCATTTGTCGCATGTGGACAATATCATCAGGGGCGGCAATGATCTCAAATTTTTAGAGCATCCTCGGCTGAAAAAATGGCTATCGCTGGAGAAATTTATAATTTTCGGCGCCGGAGGAGCAAGTCTAGGAGGACAATGCATCCACGCCATTTGCGCGTCAAAAGATACCAAGGGAAAAATTATATTTTCCTACAACCTAGATCCACATACACTGAAAAATATGTTGGAAACTATATCTCCGCAAACGGGATTTTTGTGTATTTCCAAATCCGGAGAAACTCTGGAGACCATTTCTCAATTGCTGCTGATCATGGAACATCAGGGACACAGTGAAATCGCTGATCGGGTCATGGTGATAACCGAAGATAAACCGTCGTCTCTGAGAAAAATAGCAATCCAATGCGGTTTCTTTTGCATTGATCATCCTAAAGATATTGGCGGAAGATTCTCGGTATTTTCCGCCGTTGGCATGCTGCCGGCGTTTATCTGCGGCATTGATCCGCAGCGCATTCGCGACGGCGCACAGCAATATTGGAAGACGTCTCCGCATTTAGCTTTGGCGGGAGCTCGCTTCGTTGCCGGTCATTCTCAGCATTCGTCATTTATTTATTCCGATAAATTATCGCTTTTGGGAGCCTGGATAGCGCAGCTCTACGCCGAAAGCACGGGGAAATCCGGCGTTGGTATCACACCTTTGACTGCAATGGGATCCTTCGACCAGCATAGTCAGTTGCAGCTGTATTTGGATGGTCCCCGCGATAAATGCTTTACATTTTTCCTGGAAAAACAAAAAACTAACCTGAAAATATCTTCAAAAATTTTTGTGCCGGAAGCGTTTTCATATATGAAAAACAAAAATATCTTTGATGTTTTCGAAGCTCAACATAATGCTACACTGGAATCTTTGGTGGAAAAGGACTTGCCCGTAAGAAGAATCGAAATTCCAGAGATTACGCCGGAAATTTTAGGAGCTCTTTTTGCTCACTTCATTGGAGAAGTTATTGGCGTCTGTCATCTCATGAACATAAATGCCTTTGATCAACCTGCGGTGGAGCGCGGCAAGATTATCACTCAAAAATTATTGGAGGCCACTTGAAAATAATAAATTTCGACAAAATGCAGGCGCTGGGAAACGATTTCGTGATGATCGACAAAGCACAAATGGTGAATCTTGAAGATCACGCCGGGTTTTTTCGAAATGTAAGTCATCGCACTTTGGGCGTCGGATGTGATTTGGTGGTACTTTATAGCCTCGACGCCGCCGAGATCGACGCATCTTTTTTCAACGCTGACGGCAGCGAGGCGGAAATTTGCGGAAACGCTGCCCGCTGCCTCGGCCTTCTGGCAAAAATACGTCATCCGGATCTAAAATCCGTTCTCCTCAAAACCAAAACTAGAACCTACGTTTTGCACATGCAGGAGGACAGTAATATTTCGATAAATTTCGGAAAACCAACGGCATTAGCACTGTCCGCAGGAGTTCCAGATCCCATGAATCTTCGTCTAAGCGAGGATCTGCATCTGAACGACGATCTACGGAATAAATTGGCACAGCTAGAGCTTCGACAGGTATCAGGTCTGTCTGTTGGAAATCCGCATTTAGTGCTACTGATGAAGCATATGCCGTCCCTTGAGCAGGCGCAGTATCTGGGATCTGTTCTGGAAAGCAATCCGCTGTTTCCGGCGAAGGTAAACGTTTCGTTTGGAAAAATTATTTCCGCAAATAGCATTGATCTGTTGGTGTTCGAGCGTGCCGACGGTTTGACATCCGCCTGCGGAAGTGGCGCAGTGGCTACCGCCATCGTTGCTAAAAAAAATAATTTTCTGAAATCAAACGAAATTTCCGTAATTCAACGGGGCGGATCCCTGCTAATGCACATCGACGCCGACGACAACTGCGTTCAAATAGGATCGGCAATGCATGTGTTTTCTGGTCAATATAAACTTGTGGCAAAAACAGTAACCACCAAAAAAGAAACCGATTCGTCAAAAATGGAAAATTCTCTCCGTAAAAATATAGTCGTCTACACCGACGGCGCCTGCAGTGGGAATCCAGGGCCCGGCGGCTGGGCTGCCCTCGTCATGTGTGACAATAAAAAACAAGAACTGTGCGGCTCTGAGCCTAACACCACCAATAATCGCATGGAAATGATGGCCGCCATTGCTGCACTGGAGTATTTCTCAACCCCCTGCACAATAAAACTGTACACCGACAGCACCTACGTGAAAAATGGCATTACCAAATGGATCCACGGCTGGCTAAAAAATAACTGGGTCAGTGCGGATAAAAAACCAGTAAAAAATAAAGATCTTTGGCTGCGTCTTCTGGAGGCTGCAAAGTTTCATGAAGTTTCTTGGCATTGGGTTGAAGGACACGCGGGAAATGAATTCAATGAGCAGGTCGATAAAATCGCTAAAAATCAGTGCAGAAAGTAATAGGAAATGAAGAAAGAATCTCTTCTCGGAGCAGATTCCGCGGATCTAGAACGGAAATTTGCGCAAATTGGCCTGACTAAACTGGACGCCAAAAGAGTGCTCCCCTGGATTCACGTTAAGTGCGTCTCATCTTTCGATCTCATGACAGACATGCCGCACAAAATTAGACTATTGCTACCGGAATATTTTTCGCTGGAACGTCCTCTCTGCCGCAATCTACAAAAGTCCAGCGACGGAACCCTGAAGGCTCTGCTGGAATTTCCCGACGGCCACCAAATCGAAACCGTTTTTATTCCGGACGAAAAAAGAAATACCGTATGCCTTTCAACCCAAGTGGGCTGCGCTATGGGCTGCAAATTTTGTAATACCGGACGGCAGTCTTTCGTGAGAAATTTGAGCTGTGCGGAAATTATGGCCCAGGTATTTTTTTGGAAAGATATGCTGCCAATGCTAAAAGAATTATCGCATCCGCATCTTTCGAATCTGGTGTTCATGGGCATGGGGGAACCACTGCTGAACGCCGAAAATTTATTTCAGGCTTTGGAATTGCTGTTGGACACCAAAAAACACAATTTCTCTCGCAATAAAATTACGGTATCGACTTCCGGCATAGCGACAAATGACCTACAGCAGATGGCCAAATTCGGTATAAAATTAGCCATATCGCTGCATACTGCCAATGATGCTAAGCGCAGCGAGCTTATGCCCATCAACGGAAAATATAACATTGATGCATTGCTAAACGCTGCCCAAGAATATCTCAAAAGAAGCAACACCGAGCACGTTACTTTCGAATATTTGCTGTTGGCGGGAATAAATGATTCCGATGCCGATGCTCGCCAGCTGGCAAAGCTACTTTCGGGAATACGCTGCAAAGTTAATTTGATAATATTTAACAGCTGGAGCGGATCCACCTTTAGTGGCAGTTCCAGAATGAGAGCGGACGCTTTTCTATCTCTGTTATTGGCCAAAGGAATTCGCACCGTCATAAGAAAATCCCGCGGAAGTGACATATCGGCCGCCTGCGGTCAACTGAAGGGGGCCGGAGAGTTTATCGCTCCACGAATTTCCTAGCACAATCTTATACCGATCCCATCTCTGATTTGCCATTGTTGATTGGACAGCTACTGATACAGCACGCACTCCGCAAGTTGCTTGGATAATTCAAAATGGGATTTTGTATTATACTCAATCACGCTGAGAAATTGTATCTTCGCGCGGCAACAATGCTGAATTTCCAGATAGATTCATTCTGATTCTAAACGTGAATGAGTATATACCCGATCACGGTAAGAAGTTGGATTTTTGTGCTGAAATAACGCTGAGTTCTCAGGCACTTCATTCCGGTTCTCATTGTGATTGAGTATATACCAAGTTCAGGTTTAGCTGTTCAAATAGCATCGTTGATTTACAGCAGATCCCATTTCTGATTTGCCATTGTCGACTGGTCAGCTACTGATACAGCACGCATTCCGCAAGTTTTTTGGATAATTCAAAATGGGACCTGGTATTAGAGGTATCACAGAGCACGTATTGAACAACTTGTAACTGAATTTGGTATTAATCCCCCCCCCTATGGATTCGGGGACCTCCTGATTCTGAGGCTTATTCCACATATTTACAACCCAAAGTTGTGCGCCGACACCTCTTCCACCAATTATCATTTTATCAGAAAAATGTAAAATT
>JAITAC010000109.1 GCA_031284345.1 Holosporaceae bacterium
TGTTACGGAATCTGCGATGGTCAAATTCAATATCGCAGGACTTGACTATGGCGTCGTGATATATCAGAATCATTGCATCTTGAGAGAGTTGTGGCGCTGTTTCTTATGTAATTCGGGGATTAATTTTGCTTGAGAATTTCATTCAAAACTATGGATACTATGCGGTTTTTTTATGTGCCTGTATTGAAGGAGAAATTGCTATTCTAACGGCGGGATTCTTGTGTCAGCATGGTATGATGTCTCTTCCTTTGGTGATGTTGACTGCTTTTTTGGGCACTCTCATGACGGAGCAGGGATTATTTTTTATGGGCAGAATATACGGCACGAAACTTTTAAATGAATATCCTAAATTATCTGCAAAGGTAGAAAAAGTTATGGTTTTTCTGAGAAAATATGATTCTGCGTTTATATTTGGATCGAGATTCGTGTATGGAATTAGAAACATAAGTCCTATTGTTATAGGCATGGCCGGCATATTGCCGTTAAAGTTTTCGACTTTAAATATACCGGCGGCGCTGCTATGGTCTGTGCTGGTGGCCGGAGCCGGATATCTATTTGCGGACATGCTGGAGTTGGCCAAAGGACATATGAAGCTTGTGCAATATGTGGCATTGGCGGTACTGGTGATTACCTTTGGTTATTTTATCTATAGGAAATCGAAAGGAAATCGAAGAAAAGAAGATAAGAGTGGCCGAGAGTAAAAAATATGTGTAGCTATGTATTTATTTCGGATCAATGCTGATATAATCGGGTGTATTGGTTTTGTATATTTCAAAATTGTAGTTAGGAGAAAGAAAAATGGAAAAAATAGTTAGAGGGATAGTTTCTCTTGCTTGCCTAGTTTTTTTGATCGGTTGCGAATGCTCGAAAGACGCCAACGTCACTAGTGACGCTGGAGTTAGAGACGGTACAGTGGTTATTAATGATGAAAGTTTGCGTAATTCAGCGGCAAATTTTATTGCTAATGCGGGAGATAGAGTTTTCTTTGCCTATGATAAATCGAATATTTCTCCGGAAGCGGAAGCTACGTTAGCGCGCCAGGCGGAGTGGCTCCAAGATAATCCTTCCCGGAGGGTGCTTATTGAGGGTCACTGCGATGCAAGGGGAACTCGGGAGTATAACCTTGGTCTCGGAGAGCGCAGAGCGGACGCGGCGGCTCATTATCTAATAAATCGTGGAATTTCCGGAGAGCGTGTTAGAACCATCTCCTATGGAAAAGATCGTCCGATTGCGGCGCAGGGAACCACCGAGGAAGTTTACAGAATGAATCGCGTTGCCATATCTGTGATTGAGTAGCTTGTGGCGGTTGGTCAGCGGCAATCTGCGGCTGAAGATAAAAAAATTGAGTGAAAGAATTGCTATTGCGGAGAGCTATAGGGAAGTGGCTAGGTGTCGAAGCAGTCCAAAAAAACACATTCGGATATAGGCGATTTGTGGAGCGATGGCGTTGCTGTAGCGGTGGAAACATCTGCCGCAGAAGCATTTTCTGCTGAATCTACCGTTGTGACGGTTCTGCCTATGGGGCCTTTCGATTCGTTTTTTTCATATTTATGTGATCGAAAATTAGCTTTGGGCACCGTTGTGGAGGTGCCGTTTGGACGGCAGTATATTTTGGGCGTCGTTGTGGACGGCGAGGTAAAAACAGACATAGCACTAAAGAGCATCAGAAAAATTTTCCCCTACAACATCGGAGAGACTTATCTGACATTTCTGCAATGGGTATCGGCTTATACTATGATTCCTCAGGGGAATGTCCTGAAGATGATTCTGGCCGAGAAATCGATTTTTTCTCCCAAAACCGATAGGAAGAAGGCGCTTGATTCGTCAGCCAAGGGCAAGTCCGATGAATTGTCTCCGAGTTTGTCCGGTGGCGTCGAAAACTTGGCAAAAATTGTTCTGAATGAAAAGCAGCTAGAGGCGCTGGAAAACATTCAATATAGTGGTCCCAGGCCATTTTTGCTGCACGGAGTAACCGGGTCCGGCAAAACAGAGGTGTATTTGTCGGCTGCCCGGGACGCTCTCAAAAATAAAAAGCAGGTCCTGATCTTGTTTCCGGAAATCGCTTTGACCAACCAGATTATCGAGCGCATAGAAAAATATTTCGGTGTTAGGCCGGAGGTGTGGAACTCAATGGTTTCCTCCAAAAACAGAAGCGTCGCCTGGCTCAAAGCCATATCCGGATGCGGCGGCATATTCGTGGGGGCGAGGTCCGCTTTATTTCTTCCGTTTCAGGAGCTAAGCATGATCATCGTGGACGAAGAGCATGATTCCTCCTACAAGCAGGAAGAAGGGAATTTTTACAATGCCCGAGATATGGCCATTGTGCTGGGATATTTGCAAAAAATTCCCGTAATTTTGTCGTCGGCGACGCCGTCGCTCGAGAGCTACACCAACGCAAAAAACGGCAAATATGGATACATTTTCCTGGAGCAGAGATTTGGCGCTTCACGAATTCCATCCATATACCTAATTGACATGAAACAAAATAAAACCGATGGTTTCATATCGCCGATTATGCTGCATGCCATAGAAAATACTCTAGAACGAAAGGAACAGAGCCTCATATATCTTAATCGTCGCGGATATTCTCCAATTACGCTGTGCAAATCCTGTGGTGAAAAAATCACCTGTCCCAATTGCACCAGTTGGCTGGTATATCACAAAAATATTGATAAAATAATATGCCACTACTGCAATCATAGAGCTCATATACCCGCCAAATGTCCCGTTTGTGGGGAAGATGGTTCCATGATCCCGTTTGGTCCCGGCGTCGAGCGGGTTTTTGACGAATTGCAGGAGAAGCTCCCGGATGCCAAAATAGAAATTGCATCCTCTGATACTATGGCTTCCGCCAAAAACATAGCTCAGCTGTTCAATAAAATTCACCGCAATGAGGTTGATATCATAATCGGAACGCAAATATTGGCGAAAGGTCATCACTTTCCCAACATTACGTTGGTGGGAATCGTTGATGGCGATCTTGGGCTCCAGGGCGCAGACATTCGGGCGTCGGAAAAAACGTACCAGCTCATCAATCAGGTCGCTGGGCGTGCAGGACGTGCCGAAAAAAAAGGGAAAATCCTGATACAAACCTTCAAGCCATCTCATCCATTTTATGCGGCGCTTCGATCTGCGGATTCCAATAGTTTTATGGATATGGAAATGGAATCTCGTCAGGAAAACTGTTTGCCTCCATTTTCGAGATTGGCTGCCGTAATTATTTCCGGCACCAATAAGGAATTAACGGAAAAAATCGCAAAAGAGCTGGGAAAAATAAAAATAAGCGACGTGACTCTGTTAGGGCCGGCGCCAGCGCCGATTTTTTTGCTCAGGGGGAGGACTAGATGGCGCATTTTGCTGAAGGCTTCCAAAAAAACATCCATAAATAATCTAATAAAAAAATGGCATTTGGCCGTAAAAATTCCAAAAAACGTTAAAATTCAAATAGATATTGATCCAATAAATTTTTTGTAGATTAACTTTTTATCAATAAATTTATTTTATTCTTTATATTGGAATAGATGTTTTTTATCTATTCTATGATTATGAAGGTAATTGCAATGGTTGAGAGTACGCAGCATACACTAGACCGAGTTCGCTCTCCAAGAGTACATATCACCTACGATGTTGAAATAGGTAATGCCATAGTAACGAAGGAGCTGCCATTTGTCATTGGTGTTTTGGCTGATTTATCAGGTATGCCGGCAGATGAGCTTCCGCCTTTAAAATCACGGAAATTTGTAGAAGTTGACAGGGATAATCTTCCGGGATTCATGATATCCATTAATCCGCGTTTAGCTGTTCAGGTAAAGGACACTCTGGGAGATGGATCTGATACTTTGAATGTAGAATTATTTTTCAAGCACATGGATGATTTTGGTCCGGTGAGTATCGCCCAACAAGTTCCAAAGCTTAATAAGATATATTCTTCCCGTGTCAAATTTAACGATTTGCTGGCGAAGTTAGAAGGGAACGATGCGCTTCAGCAACAAGTTAAGGATATTGTGGCGGATCTTGATCTCAGATCTTCTTTGCAGACGCAGGTAAACGCCATATTAACGGCTAACAAGATCACAATTACCGCTGATTTTGCAACCTCTTCTTCGGCGGCTGATTCTACCGAAAGTAAACCTGCAGCACCTGCCGGCGGTGACGCTGCTGCCGCTGGAGCAGCTCCGGCTGACGCTGGCGCCGCTGCCGCTGGTGGTGATGGTGGTACTCCGCCAAAAGCTCCCCGAGACATTATTCGGGAGATGTTCACCGACGGCAAGCTCGCACGCGAGCCAGCGGCGGAGTTGTATGCCTGCGGTATGTTGCTGGAGTTGTTGGCAGCCATAGAGGCGGCCAAGCTGACGCTCATGAAAAATCCTCTCGCTTTTGTGGAGAGCACCATTGCGGACTTGGATAAAAAACTGAGCACGCAGATAAATGAGATACTTCATGCGCCGGCATTCCAGGAGATGGAAGGCACCTGGAGGGCATTGCATTACCTTATAATGAATACGGAAACCAATACTCAGTTGAAAATAAGAATAATGAACGTCACCAAGAAAGATCTTCTCTCTGATCTGGAAAATGCAGTGGAATTTGATCAAAGTGGGCTGTTCAAAAAGGTCTACGAAGAAGAATATGGCACGTTTGGAGGGCATCCGTATTCCTGTTTGATTGGCGGATACGAATTTACTCGGCATCCGCAGGATATTTTGCTCATGGAGAAATTATCCAACGTTGCTGCGGCGGCGCACGCTCCATTTATAGCGGCGGCGCATCCTCGAATGTTTGACATGAACAGTTTCTCTCATTTGGGAGAGCCGAGAGACCTCGCAAAAATTTTCGAAAGCACAGAAATGCTGAAATGGAGATCGTTTAGGGACACAGAGGACTCCAGATATATAGCTTTGGTGTTGCCGAGAGTGCTCATGAGATTACCTTATGGTCCGGAGACACTTCCGGTGGATGGGCTAAACTATGTGGAAACTATAGATGGCACCGATAACTCGCAGTTCTGCTGGGGAAATGCTGCATTTGTTTTCGCTCAACGCATCGGCCATGCAGTTTCTCTCTATAAGTGGCCGGCTGCCATAAGAGGAGTTGAAGGAGGCGGATTGGTGGAAGGTCTACCGGCCTATACGTTCCAAACCACCGATGGAGATATCGCTCTGAAGTGCCCTACGGAAATAGCTATCACGGATAGAAGAGAAAAAGAACTCAGTGACATGGGGTTCCTCGCCATATGTCACAGCAAAGGCACGGATTATGCGGCATTTTTCGGCGGACAAACTACCCAGAAGCCAAAAGTTTACAATACGGATCTGGCCAATGCCAACGCCACTCTTAGCGCAAGATTGCCATATCTATTGTCGGCTTCTCGATTTGCCCATTACATAAAAGCAATAATGAGAGACAAAGTTGGCGCTTTTCTTACCAGAGACAATGTATCTTTCTATTTAAATAATTGGGTCGCTAGCTATGTGCTGCTGAACGATGGTGCTAGTCAGGAAATGAAGGCAAAATTTCCTCTGCGGGAAGCACGCATCGATGTATTTGACGTACCAGGTAAGCCCGGATCCTATAAGGCTACCGTATTTTTGAGACCACATTTTCAGTTGGAAGAGCTTACGGCTTCCATTCGATTAGTTGCCGAACTTCCTCCTCCGGCCGGGTAGTGGCAGTGACAGTAGTTGTTGTTGATAATAATGATAAGTTTGTTGCATAACAAAGGATTTTTGCAAAACACTCCAATGTTGGAAATATTTTTGTGCATTTGCTCCAGATAAGGATGTAAAAAACAAATTGGGTAAATCCAATGGCAAAAATTTTCCTCGGCAACGGCCTTATGATTTGTTTTGATGGTTATAATTGTATTGTATGGAGATTGTAGATGATAAAATTTACTCAGCATGACACGTTCAGCAGAGATGAATCCGTAAACAGCGATATGGGGGCTGCAGCTACGCCACAAATGCTTATTATGTGCGAAGATTTTTTTGAATGCGACGTTGACGGTTTCACCGACAGTGCTACTCCTTGTCTATGGTTTGATATCGGTTGCAGTAGATTGATCACAAACGATAGTACCGGAGAATTGAGTGGCGATGGTCGAGTAATCGCTCAGGATCCGGTGGTCTGCATGAAATACGGCTCGTGGGCTCCCATCATACAGGAGTACTTATATTCCGGCAAAAACGTTCCTAAGATAGGTCTCCGTCGTTTGTCCAGCATAAACGGCACGAAAGTCGTCATACAGGAAGTAAACTACGAAATCTGTCTTATGAAAACGTATCGCCAAAAAGATGACACCATCGAGTTTACCTTCAGCGCAATAACTGTGGAAGATATAAACATATTGTACGATAACACCGGCACAAAAATAGGCAATACCGGCACGAAGTTTGACTACAGTACGATGCTCGTGACCACTAGCAGCTAATTAGAGAATGTCGATATTCGAAATTTATTTTTCCTGCTATTGTGACTCAAGTGTCTTCAAAAAAAAAATTTTCGGATATCGACTCTTACATAAAAAATTTGATTTATGCACAGTTTCATAAATCTCCTAATCTACGGATAAACATGTTCTCGATATCTTTTAATTTTTTATTTTTTCTGATATATAATATTGACTTGGTCTGGGATGATCAGATCGTTTTGGTTGCCTTTTGGGTGTTAAGAGCGGGAAAAAAACCGTTTCTTAGGGGTATACCCATTGGTGCTTTATAATTATTCGGAGGAAAAAGTGCCCAAGTTAAAAACAAAAAGTTCAGCGAAGAAGCGATTTAATTTTACTGCTTCCGGCAATGTTATAGCTCAACCTGCCTACAAGAGGCATAATCTGCGAAAGCGTTCCCAGAAAATGAAGAGACAGTCTCGGGGAACGATGGTTTTGAATGCTTCCGATGTGAAGAACATCGTCAAATATATGCCTTATAGATAGGGAGAAAATAATGTCACGAATAAAAAGGGGCGTAACAGCACACGCGCGTCATAGAAAAGTATTAAATCTTTCCAAAGGGTACAGAGGGCGTTCCAGCACCTGCTATCGTGCCGCTCTGGAAAGGCTAGAGAAAGCAATGCAGTATGCCTATCGAGATAGGCGCAATCGCCGGAGAGATCTTCGCGAGCTTTGGATTGTGAGGATAAACGCCGCAGTCCGTGAGTATGGATTAAAGTATTCGCAGTTCATATATGGGTTATCGAAGGCAAGTATATCTTTAGATCGAAAAATTTTAGCGGAGTTAGCAGTAAATGACAAAATGGCATTTGCCGAGATCGTGCAGAGGGTGAAATCTGTCCTTGCTTAAGTTATGTATATAACCGTTTGGAGGAGAGTATGGAAAATAAAATTTGTGAGTTGCCAGATGGCTATGAGCCATCTGATGACGAGGAGTTTATGAATGACAACCAACGTGAATACTTTAGGCGCAAATTGATCTGCTGGAGAATAGATTTAACCAAAGACAACGAAGAAGTTATAAAATATTTGCGGGAAGAAGGAAAAAGTTGCACAGATTCCATCGACAGAGCCACCACGGAAGCGGATTTGACCTATGAGCTCCGCAGCAAAGAAAGAGCGAGAAAGTTAATCAGTAAAATAGATGATGCACTGGCGCGCATAAAAAGCTGCACCTACGGCTACTGCGAAGAAACCGGGGAACCGATTTCGTTAAAAAGACTGCAGGCACGTCCGGTGGCTACGCTAAGTATCGAAGCGCAAGAACGTCACGAAAAACAAGAACGTGTACAGAAGGACGAGTAGTTCGAATAGTTAAGGAGTAAAGTATGTCCGAAAAAAATAATAGCGAAAGTGATGATCAAAAAGCTACTTGCTTGGATATCGTGTTTTCAAAAATTGGATATTCAAAAAAGAACTTCAAAGAAGATCTTCGCTTCTTGGTAATATTTCTGTTGGTGTTTGCGACCATTAGATTCTTTGTCTACGACTATTTTATTATTCCGTCCAGCTCGATGGTGCCGTCTTTGCTCATAGGCGATATGCCGCTGGTGGAAAAATGGGTTTACGGCTATAGTAAGCACAGCATCTGGTTTAGTCCGAATTTTTTTTCCGGCAGAATTGGCAAAGAAAATCGTCCTAACCGAGGAGAAGTTATTGTCTTTAAGTCTCCGGAGGACAACGATACCAACGTCATTAAGCGCGTCATAGCCGTTCCAGGCGACAAAATTAGTGTGAAAAATGGCATAATTCGTGTGAACGGAGTCGATGCCCAAATCACCTTTCAAAAAAGAATGATATACCATGACATAAGACAAAAAACACGTCACGAACTGGTTATCTATACGGAAAAACTTCCGCTGTCGGACACTCCAGAGCATACCGTCGCCTACTTCGAGCCGTCAAATAATTCGGAAGCTAATCATTTCGCCGAAATCACTGTTCCGGAAGGCTATTACTTCGTCATGGGAGATAATCGTGACTTCTCTAAAGATTCTAGATGCGGACTCGGCATGGTGCCTGAAGAAAATCTAATGGGAAAAGCTATCCGCACCATCTACTCCATAGATAACGGCGTAAAATTATGGGAGCCTTGGCTGTGGCTGCAAAACATAAGATATAATAGGATTTTGAAAAAAATAATCTAAATGGATAATGTACTAAAATTACAGGATATTATTGGATATAAATTCATATCTCACGACATGATTTCTGTGGCATTGTCCCATCCGGGGAGGAAAAAACACGAAAAAGATTTCTCCAGAAAATTTGAAAAATTAGAATTTCTCGGAGATCGTGTTCTGGGGCTCTCGTTGGTGGATTTTATGTACAATAATTTTTCCTATGACTCCGAAGGAGAATTAGCCATAAGAATCGCTTCGCTGGCAGGCACAGATTTCCTGATAAAATTGGCAAAAAAAACAAAAATTATCGATTGTTTTTCCATTCCTCGGGATTTTTTTGTGTCTCTCAACAAAAATTCCTCCTCCATTGCCGATATGATGGAAGCAGTATTCGGAGCGATATTTTTGGACTCCAACTTTGAAACTGCGCAAAAAATAATCGTGAATTTATGGGGAAACGACATATATCGGGGGATCCATAAAACCAAAGACGCCAAAACCAGACTTCAGGAGTTGGTGCAGGCAAAAAATTCTGAGCTCCCGTCCTACCGAATGATAAAAATGGCCGGAGAGCCTCATGATCCGATTTTCGAGATAGAAGTTTCCGCCTGTGGAAAATCTTCCATTGGCTATGGAGGATCCAAAAAAAATGCCGAGCACGACGCCGCCGAAAAAATGGTGGAAATTTTGGAACATCAAGACGTGTAATAGTTCACGAGGTATGATACCAGGTCCCATCTCTGATTTGCCATTGTCGACTGGGTAGCGACTGGTAGAGTACGAACTTCGCAAATTGTTTTGATAATTCAAAATGGGATCTGGTATAATATGTGGCTTTCCCCTCTCCAACGGTGTGTGG
>JAITAC010000125.1 GCA_031284345.1 Holosporaceae bacterium
AAAAGCGACAGATGAATTGTGGTTATGGAGTGTTCCTGACGAAGATCTTTATCAGGTTACCGTAGATCTGGCACCGACCGGCATTTTGCTTTGCGTCAACAAAGATAATCCTCAAAGATACGACTACGGGGTAAGGCCTGAGGATCAAATAGATCTAACCTAAAAACTCTTATCTACATGACAACACTATGTCGATGGCGCTGCTACTGAAGTCAAGACACGGGCCTACCACTACTTCCATGAAAAATCATACGAAGATAGAAAACGAAACTATTTCCGATTCACGCTTTCCTTAAAGTTCTTACCGACCTTGAGCACACAGTTTTTGATGCCAGAACCTGAACAGGCTTGCCAGTCCGAAATTGCGAACGACCCTCTCGCCGTGCTTCTTCGTGGAAAATCTTCCGAAACCAATTAGGACAATATTCTCTGTTCTGGTTTTGCCAGTGTCTATATGCACGTCTTCAATTTCATTTACGGGGCTCAGTTTCACTGATACATCCGCCCGAGCGCAATATTCTCCGCAACATGGAAATAGCGATTTGGAGCGACGTCTGGAATCGTCTATAAATCAGCGTTTGCAGCGGAGGTACGAAAAATCTCCGTGACCCATGGTTTGGAGAGAAATAGTGGAATTTCGGGAAGATTGGACGCGATGGAGAATAAATACATGGAGCAATTTTGTCGAATTATATTAACATAGTAGTCAGCAGAGCCTCTGCTACAGCGCATTTCGCGATATCTTTGCATTCTGGCACATAACATAACCGGGTCGAGGGATCATCCCTCGTGGTGGAGTCAAGGGGAGTCGAACCCCTGACCTCGACGATGCGAACGTCGCGCTCTACCAGCTGAGCTATGACCCCAGATTCCCATACGGAGACCGTCGCATAATGATATTTTCTCGCAATCAATTTTGTCAGATTTGCTGGTCAAATCCCCATATACAGAGAGTACACTGCAATCTTGCGCTACAACGTAAATGCCTGCAATCTCCCCTGTTTTTGCAAGAAAAATCACATGCAACTGTCTTATATAAAAGCGCAAGCCGAAACATATACCCGACACTATAGCAAGTACAAATAGCAAAACCATTATGTAACGATCTTTAACATGCTATATTTCGTCTGCTTTTTCAAGCTCAAAATTTCTTCATATCACAAATTTTATGTGGTTTTTTCCTAGAACCATTATACGAATATGAGGAGTTCATTATTTTCAAGAGATGAAAATATAAGCACCAGTTGAGCGGTTGGTGCAAGCACAAACTACGGCAATGCTACGAAACAGTTGCTATAGGGCAACTATTCTTCAATACGATCAACTATCTTCCACATTAACACTCGCGTCTTGGCGCTATTTTTTTACAGATGAAAGCACATAACCGGAAATTTCCTGCAATTTTTCGTGGCTTATTTTTTTTATTTTGACGATTTTTCGCAGATATTTTGCGCAAGTGCCGATTATACCTTTTTCCTCAGGAAGAGGTGCGGCGTTGGTTTTTTTTGCAATGTCTTTGACTAGGGAAATTAGTTCTTTGTCCTCGGCAAACGCCGAATAAAAAAGCTCGAGTTCTGGGGCAAAATTTTCATCTTGTTCCATTTTATTTTTCAAATTTATCCAGATTTTCCATTTTTTTCTATTTTCCTGAGCCAGATCTTCCAAATTATGAGCGGGAGGGGCATCTGCCAATTTTTTTAGTTCTGTTTCTGCTATTTGCAGCTGAATTTTTGTATTCTGCGCCATTGTTTTGAGTGTATTTATTATATTTCTGAGGTCATCTAGGGATTTTTTTATTTCTTCGATTTGGTCGTCGTAATTTTTACCATTGGGAGCAACATTGGCGCCGATAGCATCTACAGTTTTTTGGGGATTATTGGGAGGACTAGTGGGGAGATTTTCCTTGACATTCCAGTGCACATATGCATATTCGCCAATGACGCAGGCGAGAATCAGGGCGATCACCAGAAAGGCGCAACCGAAGCGGCATTTATGACTTCCGCCGCAGCATTGATGATGGTCGCAAGATTTTTCAGTGACATCTGTAGTTTCGGTTTCGGTTGTGGATTTTTTTTCTTCCATATTTTTAGTTATATTTTGGGTCATGTTTTAATCTTCGTTGAAAAGTTTTTTTAATATATCATTTAGCAGTTGAGGGTTTGCTTTTCCTTGGGTTTTTTTCATGGCCTGTCCCACGAAGAATCCGAATAATTTTTCTTTACCATTTTTATATTCGGCGACTTTATCTGGATATTCTGCCAGAACTGATCTGAGGCATTTTTCGATATCGTCGGAGGAGGTTATTTGTTGCAATCCTTTTTCTTTTACAATTACAGAAGCGGATTTTTTGCTATCCCACATTATTTTCAGGACATCTTTGGCTATTTTTCCGGAGATGACATTAGTTTTTATGAGAGTGATTAATTCGGCGAGGCTTTGGGGGGAGACGTTGCTTTGGCAGATATTTTTTCCATCTTTATTGAGGAGCGAGAAAAGTTCTCCGAGCATCCAATTGGCCAATATTTTTGCAGTTTCCGAGTCTATGATTGGCAGATGCGCCAGTGCGGCTTCGTAGTAGTCGGCGATTTCCATTTCTGATGCTATGAGGGAGGCGTCGTAGTGGGGAAGCCCAAATTCCTGCTGCAATCTGGAAGTTTTTGCGTCGGGGAGTTCCGGGATAGTTTTTCGAATTTTATCGATTCTCGATTGTTGGACAACTAGTGGAGGGAGATCTGGTTCTGGGAAGTATCGATAATCTTGGGCATCTTCTTTGGAGCGCATTAGTATGGTTCTGCCGTTGCTCGGATCGAATAGTCGTGTTTCCTGATTCACAACGCCGCCGGACTCTAGGATTTCGATTTGGCGATCCACTTCGAATCCGATGGCAGCCACGATGAATTTTATGGAATTGACGTTTTTGATTTCTGCGCGAGTGCCGTATTCTGTACCGGGACGATGAATGGAGACGTTGACATCTGCCCGCATACTTCCTTCATCCATGTTGCCATCGCAGGTTTTCAGATAGCGCAAAATGGATCGGAGTTTTTTGATAAAGGCGGCTGTTTCTTCAGCACTTCTTATGTCAGGCATGGTTACTATTTCCATGAGAGCCACTCCGGCGCGATTTAGATCTATGTAGGATTTGGTGGGACTTTGGTCATGAATGCTTTTGCCCGCGTCCTGTTCGACGTGTATGCGTTCCAAACGAATTTTACGAGCTTCGCCGTTTTCGTCTTCGATTTCCACGTAGCCGCCACTGATTAGCGGATGTTTATATTGGGATATTTGATAGCCCTGGGGTAAATCGGCATAAAAATAATTTTTTCTATCAAAATGAGAGACTAAATTTACTGTGCCATTGACTCCAAGTCCAGTTTTTATGGCCTGGTCAATGCAAAAAGAATTTATTACCGGCAATACGCCCGGAAATGCAGCATCCACGAAGGAGACATTTTCGTTGGGAGCAGCTCCGAATTTCGTCGATGCCGCTGAAAATAATTTTGCATTGGATATTACCTGCGCATGAACTTCCAGACCTATCACCACTTCCCATTTTCCCGTTGATGTTTCTAGGTATTTCATATGGTGATCTCCTTTAGCGTTGGAAAGTTAGCATTTTGTTCCAGTATGTATCCGCTTTGGATCAGCAGATCCTCCCGAAAGTGCGGCGCGATAAACTGCAGTCCCAGCGGACGATTCAATTTATCCAGACATATGGGCACCGAAATTCCCGGGAGTCCGACCATGTTTGCCGTGACCGTGAGCACGTCGTTCAGATACATGCTGACGGGATCCTGTGGTTCCTCTCCAATGGCAAATGCACTGCTGGGAGTAGTTGGCGTCATTATGATATCCACTTGTTTGAACGACTTTGTAAAATCGTGCTCTATGAGTTTACGCACCTGAAGCGCCTTGGTGTAGTAAGCGTCGTAGGAGCCGGCGGATAGTACGTAGGTTCCCACGAGAATTCTCCTTTTGACTTCGTCTCCGAAACCTTCTTCCCGGGTTTTTTCATACATTTCAATGAGAGATTTTGTTCCGGCGGCTCGAAATCCGTACCTTAGGCCATCATAGCGGGCCAAATTAGCCGACGCCTCTGCCGGACTAATAATATAATAGGCCGGAAGTGCATATTTGGCATGTGGAAGTGATACCTCAATGATTTCAGCACCGGCACTCCGCATTATATCCATACCTTTTTTCCAGGCGGCTTCGATTTCAGGCGACATTCCCTCCAGATAATATTCCTTCGGTATGCCAACTTTTATTTTCTCCACTGTTTTTCCCACAAACGATTCAAAATCCGGAACTGATTCAGCGGAAGATGTGGAGTCTTTCGGATCATAACCGGAGATCACCCGCAAGAATATTGCGGCATCGCGGACTGTCTTTGTCATGGGGCCCGCCTGATCCAGCGACGACGCAAATGCAACCATTCCGTAGCGGGAGCAACGTCCATAGGTAGGCTTGAGCCCCACAATGCCGGAAAATGCCGCCGGCTGCCGTACGGATCCACCGGTGTCGGATCCCGTGGCCGCAATACATAAGTGTCCGGCAACCGCAGCTGCGGATCCTCCGGACGACCCTCCCGGCACAAGTTTTTTATCGCCTTGGCTCCAGGGATTTATTACATTTCCGTAGTGGCTGGTGATGTTCGCGGATCCCATGGCGAATTCGTCCATGTTTGTTTTTCCTAGAAAAACTGCACCGGCGTCCAGTAATTTTTGCGACACCGTCGATTCAAATGGCGGAATGAAATTGTGGAGCATTTTTGATCCGGCTGTGGTCCGAACTCCTTTCGTGAGGAAAAGATCCTTAATGGCTAGGGGGATTCCATCTAGCGCTCCTGTCGAGGATTCCAGCGCGATTCTCGAGTCGGATTTTTTCGCCGATTCCAACGCTTGCTCCTCACTCAGCGTGATAAAAGCATTCAGATGACTAAATCTGCGAATCCTATCCAGAAAACACTTCGTAAGCTCGACGGACGAAAACTTTTTTTTTAGAAGTCCCCGTCTAGCTTCATAAATAGATAATGTATGCATAAAAACCCCTAATACTCTTCTCGTTTTGAAAACGCAACACCGCCTCCCTGTCTGATACAAACGTTGTCGCTTTCGATAGCACAATAATAGAAAATTTTTCAGAGAAAAAAAAGCTTATTATCAAAAGGGTTTTTGAAAGAAAGAGAAAAATGTGTGATTTCGGATTTTTTATCGGTTTTTTTTACCGGATTTTTTACCGGATTTTTTATCGGATTTTTTTCTGGATTTTTTTATCGGCTTTTTTTACCGGCTTTTTTTATCGGCTTTTTTTTTACTGGTTTTTTTAAGCGCCTGGCGCCGCGGTGCACCTCTTCCACCAGCTAAAATATTAGCGAAAATTTGTAAAATTTCCGTTAACGGCAAAAAAATATAAATTAACGAATTTTAAGGCAGTCGACTTAATGCCACGATATGTGTAGGAATCCGTAGCGTGGCGAGCATCTGCACTATTTTTATGATGATTGCTTCGTAATTTTTTCATTTAGGCTTTGGAACACAACGGAAATAAGCTCGCGGGTTTTCATGGCGTCGATTTGAGCGATACTCCAGGGAATCGTTTCGTAGGAAGTCTGATTGTGATTGGAAAATTTCGTGCACATAACGCCGTTTATGGAAGTTTTTTCCAGTGGCTCGGTTATGTTGGGAAAATCTTCCAGATCTATTGTTTCCGATTCGCAATCGTGGAAGATTCTTACATCCAGATCTTTCCGCAAGCAAAATTGGCGGCAGACGGTGTTGAGTAAATCGTCCAGCACAATGGAATTTTTGGGAATCAAAGTATAAACGGCGGAAGAAAAATCATGTTCTTTTAGGGCAAATACCACCATTTTTATCAGTAGCACAAAAATATCTTTTCGGTAATATAATTTTGCGACGTCAGAAGAAGGGAAATCTATATTTATACAGCCGTTGGCTTTTAGAGAGGCCACGATTTTTCCAAGGATTCCATATTTCTCGGTGACACTTTCGGGAATGCGGATAACTCTGAATTTAGTATGGAATTTTCGACTTTGGGAGTCGGCAAATTGTACCATGAGTTCGCCGAGGCGCTGAGTTGCGCCGATCCAATTATTGGCGTTTAGGGCGCCGTTATTCGAAAGCAAAAAGACATAGGGCACAAGCGCTTTATGGGCAAACTCTATGAGTTTACTGACGCCAATGACATTTTTTATCACGGCTTCTTTCAGAATACCATCGCAGCAGCTGGCGAATTTTACCGGTATATTGTAGAATAGTATATCCGGTTTGGCGCTGCAGTCGTTCATCATTTCCAGATCGATGATTTTAATGCGATAATTCTGGTTGGGAGATCTATTTTTCAATTCCATTTCTGCATCTGCCAACAGTCTTTCATTTTCGCAGAGCACCGTCATGTCTATGGACGACAGCGATCCAATGGCGAATATGAGATCCAGCACACTGTTGCGGCCATCATACTGAATCCATATGGATTTTCCACTTAAAACCGTCGTCAATGCTGATTTTTCCTGCGACGTCAGATTTACTGTATCGAAATCCGAGATATCGATGGGAGAAAGCGCCCCAGATCCGCTGGACGAATTTAGAGACACCTTAAGTAGCGGAATGCTGAACTCAGATGATAATTGCATGAGACTCAGCAACGTATCGTTATTCATTTTTGATGTAAAATATAACAGTCTTCGGGGAATCGGGAAAAATGCGATTCTATTTACTTTTTTCAGCCATTTTTCTGCGTCATCGATGGATCTAAAAAAACTAAATTTCTGCTCGTCTTGCGGAACTTGACTCGAAAGTATGATGTATTTGAGCACTTTGTAGTCCTTGAGAAAATCTGCCATACGCCCCTGATCTTCCTCATTTTCACAGATAACGTATACGGGAATTGCATCTCGAAATAAGTTTTTGTTCCATAATTCTCCCAGGAGCAAAAGTTGTAGTAAAATCATCAGAAATATTGTCGCCAAAACCACAGGAAAAGAATTGTATTCCAATAGCGCTGGCGTACCACAGACAGTTACGCAAATTATAATCTTGTATCCAAGATCAGGAGTAATTTTTTCCGCAAACCATATGAAAATGGCTCCGTAAATGCACAAAAAAGAAAATATTTCAACGGCAAGCTGACCCGCTCTCAAATCCGCATATGCGCCCAAAGAAACCAAAAAATACGATAATAGCAACACAAGCAAATTGCGCAGATGATGAAAATATTTTGCGGGAACTTTGATTTGTTGATTACATTTTAAAAAACACCCATGCAAAATCTCGTAAGATTTTCTAACATACTGCATAATCGATATGTTCGCTAATAAATGTTTAAGCATTTTTTTATATCTTAACTAACTTGTGAAGTATATAGTATGTTCTGAAAAAATATAAGAGGCCCCAAAGAATTAAGAGAGGATTTATGAGCAATAGTTACTACAAAAAAATTGCAATTATCGGAGCTGGCAGCTATGGTACCGCGATAGCGCAGTGTTTCAGCATAAGATCTGCGGAGATTCTGCTGATAAGCGATTTGAAATCCATAGAAGAATCGATAAATTCCCGCAGCACTTCCGTCACGGCTCTTTTAAATGACAATATATCCTGCAGCACTGATTTTTCCCGAATCCAAGATGCGGAGATAATATTTATCGCTGTTCCGGCGAGCGCCGTAGCCGATGTTTGTCATCAGCTGAAAGCACTCCACATAAAAAATCCCGTAGTTCTTTGCTCCAAAGGTCTAGACATTGCTTCCACAAGGCTGATAAGCGATCTGGTGCAGGAAATAATTTCTAACGAAGTGGCAGTATTTTCCGGGCCATCGTTTGCCCACGAAGTGATCCAGGGACTACCGTTTGGTGTGAACGTTGCCTCCCAAAATCTTGCTTTGGCAGAAGACGTCGCCGTTCGCCTCCGCCATGATAAGTTTGTGCTAAAACCTCTGCACGACTATGTCGGATTGCAAATTGCCGGCGCCTTTAAAAATATTTTAGCCGTAGGATGTGGCATATTTAGCGGTCTGAATTTGGGAAATAATGCCGCAGCGCAGCTCATGGTAAATGGCCTTCAGGAAATGATCGATCTTGCCCAAGCAATGGGAGGTAAAAAGGATACGTTCTTGGAACTCGGTGGAATAGGAGACATAATCCTCACCTGCACTAGTCGACAATCCAGAAATGTTTCGTTCGGGGAACATCTGGCCAATGGCGGAACCATCGACAATTGGCACGGGAGTCTCGCCGAAGGAGCTTTTTCCGCCAAAGCAACGCCGGCGTTCGAAAAAAAATTTCGGCTGGATCTTCGGATATTTCATTGGATATATGAAGTGATATATGAGAAAAAACCACCGCTTTTCCCCTATTGAAGGGGCGAGGCATGAGCGCGAACATTGATCTGGTAATTTTGCTATTTTGCATAATCATCGCAGCCGTTTCTTTTAGTCATAGTTCACCATGTACTTTTTTATAAACGGTATGGTGATGGCGCGTTGATTCTGCAGCGCAATTTTATCAAGAATTTTCAAAGTATTGGTAACGGAGAAAACACTTCTATCTACGATGCGTATCAGGTAGCGGATAGCTTCGTCCGCTATCACCATTCCCAAGTCTCTGGATATTTTTTTAGCTATTTTAAAAAGAAGCTCATCTTCAGGATTTTTAATTTGTATGGTTATCAGCGTAAACAGTCGGGAGCGCAGATCGTTCAACGCGATTCTCCACAGTGACGGATGACAGCGGCTAAGCAGCAGAAAATATCTATTTTTTTCCTTTGCAATGTTAAAAAAATGAAATATCCAATCGTAATTTTTAGTGTTCAGAAAATCGTCGAAATTATCGATGATAAAATTGCACTCGACCTCGAAAAGACTTCTCGGATCCCAATTCAAACTGTGTCTGAGCACATACACAGCGTTGGCCGTCTGGGCCCACAGATTCGCAATGTGACTCTTGCCGACTCCGGCGTCTCCGAATATGATGACCCCATTAGCGTTCCAGTTTGGCCATTGCATTAGGCACTTTATGGCCTCACGATTTTCATCGCTGTCCACGAAATCGTTCCAATTTAAATTCTCTACTTTGTGAAAGTCAAAAACTTCCTGAATCATCATTGCTGTTTATACGCCATACTCGCTTTGAATCGATCTACGGCAAATCCCACCAGATTCCGCAGCACCGCTGCCGTTGGTATCGACACAAATACTCCGACAACGCCATATAACAAAGCTCCGGCAAAAAATGCAAACAAAATCCACAGAGGATGCAGACCAGTCTTGCGGCCCACAAATCGCGGATATAAAAAGTAACTCTCAATGAATTGTCCCACAAAATATATGGACACTATCCAAAAAAGCTTCTCCAGAGTTAATATCGGCGCACTTAAAAAAATAACCAAAATACAGGAAAATATCGCTCCAATAACCGGTATGAACGAAAATAATCCGGACATAATACCAAAACTAAAAGCATGATGGGGATTAATTACCTGCAATAGCATTCCATAATAGGCGGATAATGCAAGTATAACATAGGATTGACCATTAAAAAAATCTCTGAGCGTCTTGTGAATTAACGCAAATACCTCCAGCACTGTGTTTTTATGCCGATGGGGAATGACATTATTTACATAATTGCTCATGTCATTCCAGTCCTTCAGGAAATAAAAAAACGCTATGGGCATCACCACCCAAAACGTTATGAGACTTCGAATGCTATCTCCTCGGGAAGCGATCTTTTCGAGAATGGAAAGCAATATGTATACTTTTTTGTCCAGATATCGCTGCATTTCATCTTTTATTTGAATTATTTCACTCTGATACTGCTCTCCCAGCGACGAAAATGAGTCATTAAAAAAATCCACCAGTCGCGCATAGTAGTCGGAGGAATTGCTGGACAAAAATATCAGGTATTCCTTAATAATCGGAGTAATTTTGATCATGGCAAACACAAGCACCGATACAATGCAAATGGCCAGCAGAAAACTCACAAATCCCCTATTTATGTGGTAGGAAGATAATTTTTCCGGAATCGGAGCACATAAATAGGCAAGAACAAACCCTGCAATAAATGGAAAACATATATCCGAAAATAAGTAAAAAAAAGCGATGGCGCCAAGCAATACTGAAAACCAGAAAATACATCTACCGTTTATTTTTGAGTATAGCATCTTTAATCCAATAATATTTTAGGACGTAATCAAACCCCGAGACCACCGTCGATAAGCTTACGATTATGGCGCAAGCAGGTATCTCCCAAGTTAATGGTATATCTGTAAATAAAATATTACAAACGATTACAAAGAACACATATATTAATTGGGTTGCGGTATTTATTTTGCTGGATTCTAGCGGAACAATTTTTAAGTCCACCTGAGAAATTTTACATAATAATACTCCCAGCATAATGAGGATATCTCGTCCTAGCACAATGGCGCACACGTACCACGGAATAAAATCCATGCAAAAGAGCGAAAAATAAGACAGCGTAATCAGAAATTTATCTGCCAATGGATCGATGATGGCTCCAAATTCGGATGTTACGTTCCATTTTCTCGCCCAAAAGCCGTCCAAAAAGTCTGTTACGGCCGCGAAAATAAAAACGCCGGTGGCGGCCGAAAATTTTTTTTTAAAAAGTAGCGAAATAAACAAAATTGCCAGAAAAATTCTTAAAATCGATAGCGTATTGGGAATATTTTTTTTTATATTATATGACAACATATGGAATTCTCAGATTTCGAATTGAGTTGAGATCCATTATTCCCAGACTCAATTCAACGACTTTGCCGGAAAATGCAGTTATTTTGTATTTTATGTGCTTCAGTTGATTTATATTCTGCATAAAATCTTCCAACGACGTGACCAAAGTGATATCGGAGGACAATTTTTCATTTTTTTTCGTACTGCTGACGCTTGGCTGATCAAATAAGCCTCGAAACGCCAGCATGCTTTCGATGGATTTCCGATCGAATTTATAGGATAATTCCGCAATATAATAGGAATCGGATTGCTTCTCATTGGCCACCGAATAGCCGGAAATACATTCCGCTATCTGCTGATCAGACATAGAATCCGCTACTTCTTTATTCATGCCGAAATGATCCTTCAGTATTTTTGCAAACGAAAGACGAGATGCTTTGGCAAGCGCTTTTTCTTTGGCCTTGACGGAATTTTCACCACTTTGTTTTACGCTGACTTTTTTTATGGTAAATTCTTCGTCACTTCCCCGGAGACTAAACGCGAAACATAATATCGATGCCAGCAAAATGTTAGATAAAAATTTCATTTTTTTCTCCCCGAAATTACTCCATCACCCCAAAACACCACCGAATGATTTTAGTCGATCAATTCCAAACTACTGAAGAAAAATGCGATTTCGATTGCGGCATTTTCTTCGCTATCGGACCCATGTACGGCGTTATGCTCGATGTTTTCGCCGAAATCCCTGCGTATTGTGCCGATGGCGGCATTGGCGGGATTGGTTGCTCCCATGATCTCTCTATTTTTGAGCACGGCATTGATTCCCTGCAGCACCTGCACCACGATGGGACCAGATGACATATATTTACAAATATTATCGTAAAATGCTTTTTCCCGATGTACTGCGTAAAATTTTCCCGCCTGCTCTTGGGTGATACATATTCTTTTTTGAGCGATTATTTTTAGACCGGCCTGCTCAAAGCGAGCATTTATACTGCCGGTTATATTTTTGGCGGTTGCGTCTGGTTTTATGATTGAGAGAGTTCTTTGTTCAGATATTTCTTCGATGTTAGTTCTATTTATGTCAATTCCCTGGAGGCTAAACGCAAAAAATAATAGCGATGCCACCAAAATATCAGATAAAAATTTCATTTTTTTCTTCCTAAAACTACTTCATTCCAAAAAAAACAACAATGTTTGCCATAGAAAATGGCTTTAGTCGATCAATTCCAAACTACTGAAGAAAAATGCGATTTCGATTGCGGCATTTTCTTCGCTATCGGATCCGTGTACGGCGTTA
>JAITAC010000004.1 GCA_031284345.1 Holosporaceae bacterium
AATTTTGGAGATTAGCCTTGAAGAAAGATATCACGGCGTTGTACGGATAAAATCCAATAAAGTTTTCAAGTGATTAGCGAAAATTGGCAAATCTACGAATGTGTAGTTCTTCGGTTTTACTAACGTGAACTCTGGATTATCTAAGCCATTGTTATACCAGGTCTCATTTTGGATTATCCAAAAAACTTGCGGAAGGCGCTCTATACCAAGCGCTGCCAGATGGACAATGGCTAATCGCTGATGAGATTTGGTATTATTTGAGAGAAGATAGTTGAAATGGAATGTTTTTTCTCAGTCAGTTGATATGCAACAATGGTAGACAGAATATGCACGAGGAAATTTTTTGGAGATAGATGTCCCGAATGTTCGGGCATCATAGTTTTTGGATACTATGATATGCGTAGGAATCCGTGTCGCGCGCCACTCGGACGTGGGTTATATTTACAGTTTTTCCATTTCCCTCCACTCTCGCGTAGTTGTGCGCCGGCACCTTTTCCACCAATTATCATAATATCAGGAAAACGTAAAATTTTCATTAACAGCGAAATTTTTTTGTAAATTAACGAATTTTTAAGGCGTGTCTTGTCTCGTTTCTCAGCATATTCATTCTGTCTCATATCTCATGAACTATTACAATAATATGGTAATTGGTGAAGAGTAATTCTCAGGCGCTAGATGTTTTAAATTCAACCAAAAACCAACAAAAAAATAAAATATATTTTAAAATCAGTATATTAGGTAATCTGCGGAATGGTGAGAACATTCTATTCACTTTGTTGAAATTTCGATTTGCGTATGATAATATTACATAAATTATGTTATAAATTTCGGAAATAATAATATGTCATGTAAAATAGTTTCATTGACCAAAAAAATATGGGACGTCCAGGAAGAAAGCAAAACACTCAAAATATCCGATGATTTGTTTTTAACCTTATTGAAAAACAGAGGTATTGAGAAAATTAACGAATTCATTAATGTATCGCTGTCGGCGTGTCTGCCGGACCCTATGGAATTTATCGATATGAAAGAGGCAGTTCAGCGCATCGTGAAGTCCATTGTCAATGGCGAAAAGATTACGATTTTAGGAGATTATGATGTAGATGGCGTGTCGTCCACTGCTTTGTTTATTAATTTTTTCAACCATCTGGGGAACGATTATTCCTATCATATTCCTCATCGGGCCGAAGAAGGCTACGGCCTAAACATCGATAACATTCGACGCTATAGCGATTCCCTTATCATAGCCGTCGATTGCGGATCCAGTTCAAAAAACGAGTTGCAGTACGCACGCAGTCAAAATATTGATGTGGTTGTTCTGGATCATCACAAAATGTCTTTTGTACCAGAAGCGATTGCCATTGTAAATCCGCATCGTCCCGACGAAAAAGACAAATATAAAAATTTGTGTGCCAGTGGAATAGTTTTCATGTGCATTTTGGGCGTCCACAGAATGCTATCTGAAATCGGTTTCTACAAAGCGAAAAAAATAAAAGAACCGGACATCATGGAATATACGGACCTGGTCGCCTTGGCTACCGTCTGTGACGTGGTGGATCTGATGGGACTCAATCGCGCCTTCGTGAGCCACGGCATCCAAATGATCAAAAGAAGAAAAAATCTCGGAATAGACGCCATGATCAGCATCAACAAAGAAAGTGAAATAACGTCCGATACTATTGCTTTTTTCTTTGGTCCTCGCATAAACGCTGCGGGAAGAATTGCGTCCGCCGACGTAAGTCTAAAATTGCTCACCACGCAAAATCCCATCGAAGCAAAAAAATTGGCTATGCAATTGGACGAACTAAATAAAGAACGACAGGCCATAGAAGCTCAAATTGTGGAAGAAGCATCGGATTTGGTGGACGAAAATCTAAAATTTATATGTTCCTGGAGTGAAAATTGGCACGTGGGAGTGGTCGGAATCGTGGCCGGAAGACTGAAGGAAAAATATAATAAACCCAGTATTATAATTTCCATTGATAAAAATGGAGAAGGTAAGGCTTCATGCCGATCAATCGCCGGATTCGATATTGCCGACGTAATAAATAAGGGCATAGCCAGAGGAATCATTACATCCGGAGGCGGACACGCCATGGCAGCTGGTTTCTCGGTGGCGGCAAATAAAATTAATGAACTGGTGGATTTTTTAAAGGTGGAAATAGAATACGAAGTCACTCCACATGAACTTTACGCCGATTGCTTTTTGCCGTTGGATTCCATTTCGATGCATATGATGAAAAATATATCCGTCATCGGGCCTTTTGGCGTAGGAAATAGACATCCGAAGTTTGTGATACCGAATTTAAAAATTATGTCGGCGAGAATTGTTGGACAAAATCACATTCAAACGATCCTAAAAGATAATAAAAACAATTCGATAAAGGCAATATCGTTTAAATCGGTGAATACTGTGCTCGGAGATGTTCTGTTGAATTACCGCGCCACCGTAGATGTACTCGGTGGATTATCCATTGGCGAATGGAAAGGGGAAAGATACATCAATCTATTTTTGGAAGACGTGGCCAAGTGTGCCTAGGAACTGACCATAAT
>JAITAC010000020.1 GCA_031284345.1 Holosporaceae bacterium
ATATACTACAAATAAAATAAAATGTCAAATAAAAACAGGATTATTTTTTTTAAAAACAAAGACATCAAAAAATAACGAAAATTTCGCATTTTTCTGATATTATGCGTTCTGGTGGAGAAGGTGCACTGCAGCGCCAGCGTTTTAAATCCAATAAAAAAACAGAAATACATTTTAAAATCCATGTGGTGGTAAAATTTTTTTCCATTGATTCCAGCTGTAATGGAATTTTTTTCGAAATTTTTGCAAAAAACATATGAAAATAATACAGCAATTAACGTTTTTTTATGTTTTTTCGTCTAGAATCCTATTTAGGAAAAAAATTTAGGAGAATGTAATGAATTTTTGTATTTTTGGCCTATTGCTATTGGCTGTTGATCTAAAAGCCGATACGCTTGATTCGTATCTTAATGATATTCTGAAAATCAAGAAGGCTTATGACATAATTGCTCCGAATGAAGTCCACCAATCAAGCAAGAAACAGTCTTCTTGGGAGGGGCATTCATTCAAGTCCAATGCTCAGAAGTCAAGCTCTCACCAGAAGAGCAAAAAAAACAGTCGTGAAGTGAGTAGCATTGATGTTTGTACCATATCCAGAGAGAGATTATTCAGCGACGATCGAATAGAAACCGCTCGGCTAAGTCCACTGGGAGATCGTATTGCATATATTGCAAAAAGCAACGATACCTATAGTGTATATGTATCAAAAATTGACGGCGAGAGATCGTTTGAAAAAATCATAAGGGACATTTCTCACATAGAAGACGTTGAATTCATTGGCAAGAACAAATTAGTTTATGTGTACAAGGACAATAACAAGGAAGTGCAACTTATGCTGGTGGATCTGGATACGACCGATAGATTTACTATAAAATTTGACACCAAAGCTGACGCAATACAAATAAGAAAAAAAGGATGTATTCCAGAATTTATTGCGGTGCTTCGGAAAGGCAATCGATACACTACATATAAAGTTAATGCTGCATCTGTTTCTGTGGAAAAAATGAAAGATAATTTGGAAGTTCCTCCGGTTGCCTACTATGATGATAATTTGAATCCCCTATTGGAGTACAATAATTTTTCCAACTATCGGGCAGATGTGTTTGTCAGAGGGGATTTGCTAGGCGGCAACAATCGTCGAGCAACTGAAAAAATTGACACCATAAACGACATAAGAACTGAAAAATACATTTCCATTAATGATTCGTGTGCATACAAATTGGTGGAATCTTCGAATAAAATCGAAATACAATCCAAAGATTTGGAAAAGAATGTCCGGGACGTGGAGGATAGCTGTGTGATTTCTCAGTCTCCGGAGGTTAAAATAGAGCATTGTCAGGTTAACCTGGACGGCAATGGGAAACCGATATTTGTTCATATTAGCAAAGGACGCAGCAAGAACATCGCTTTATTTACATCTATCCGAGACCACATAGATTTTATAAACGATAAATTTTCAAGATCCGATTGGCAAAGAGTTGATATGTCAGTAGATGGCGAAATCTGGCTCATTTGCGTTACCAATCCGCAAATGCCGGATCGTTATTTCATATATGAGTCTGACACTCAAAGGCTTTCGCAAGTAGCCGTCTCCAACAAAAAGGTCAATGATAGTATTCCTTTACAGAAAACCGAATGCGTTAGCATACGCTCCAAAAATTCCAATGAAGATCTTCGGGGTTTTTTGACGAAGAGTGTCAATCACAACCAACGACGTCCCCTAATGATTATGGTGGGGGCAGACCGGAACGCGAAGTCCAAATGGAATTTCAATCCTCATGCTCAGCTGATGGCCAATAGAGGGTGCAGCGTGCTCATTGTTGATCCTCGTATTCGGCGCAGCACCAAAGGCGATGAAGGTATGCGGAGCGACGAAGACAACGAAGACAACGGAGGCAACGGAGGAAGCAGAAGTGTGCGAAGCGAGGTGAACGATATCATGGACGCCGTAAATTGGTGCATCCGGAACAAAATATGCTTAGCCGGCAACATTTGTCTCTACGCGAAAGACAATAATTGCATACCAACGCTAATGGCATTCGAGAAAAACCAAGGAATATTTTCTGGTTGCATTCTGTTGCCGGGGGACGATTTGAAAAGAGACGGGATATTATCGTACGTCGATAATATCAACGACATCGCCAACCCCGTTATGGTGATAAACGAAGAGGCTAATTCCAAAAGAGATGACGATAGTCTTCGCTCCAATCACATGAGAGACGCTCCCATTTCCTATTTTGTCTACGATGATAGGTTGGGAGGCCTCGAACGCGCAAGTTTGATTGAATTATTTATGTCAACGTTTTATGATGTGCGCCAGGAGAGAGTTTCTTCGTCGGATATCCGCTATTTTAAAACATTGTTGGATGCAAACGATGTGAAACGAAGCCTTAATTCCAATAATACTCATCAAAGCAACTCCAATTCCAAAAATTATTCGAAAAATTATTCGAATTCTCGGCGCCACGGTAGACGAGATGATGATTATGGACGATAATTCTAGACATTGGGTTTTTAAGTTTCGTTACAAAATGCTTAGATTATCTCGCATAGATGGGGGTCTAATACCAAGTTCAGATTTGGCTGTCCCTTATCATCCTGCGGATGGCGGTAGACCTTG
>JAITAC010000041.1 GCA_031284345.1 Holosporaceae bacterium
CTCAACTTAAAGACGTACCTTCTGTTACTTTTCATTCCTGAAATGGCGAAATTATTCATAATACCAGATCCCATTTTGAATTATCCAAACAACTTGCGGAGTGCGTACTATACCAGTCGCTGCCAAGTCGGCAATGGCAAATCAGAGATGGGATCTGGTATCAGATGTATATGTTTGCGCACGCTTTCGTGGCAGTACCTTGATCACTGCTGATAAATTTTCCTCATTGCTCCCTCTGGCAGCGGCGCGTCAGTAGCAACATCGGGAATCCGCTAAGGAAAAAAGACGACACCACAAGCACAGACTTAAAGTCGGAATCACTTAGCATCAATCCGCAAAACATCGCAGCCATTATTCCAATGATGCTTTTGCAAATTCTACGCTCTCCGAAGGATATCTTTAAAAATGCCAGGCAGCATACTAAATAGACCACAATGAAAGTTTTTACAGAAATATCAATAAGTGACGTCACCTGCTCGGCCATATTTTCGTATTTTGTTAGCATAAGTATCGGTATCATGCCAATGCAACTTATCAGGATACTAACGTAGGGAGCTCCAAACCGATTTTTTTGGCCAAATAATTTAGGCAGCTGATTATCCTGTGCCAATCCCAGAGATATTTGAGCGGAAGTAAGCACCCAGGCGTTCAATGTACCTACGCAAACAATGGATGCCACCAGCGATAGCAGCATAAGCCAAAACGAAGAGTTCCCTCCTATGGCCACATTTAGAGCGTCCACAAATGGAGCCTTACTCTGAGCCAGCACATGCCCTGGAACTACTCCCATGATCACAGTGCTATTTATAATGTATACGGCTGCCACTCCGCAGGTGCCCAAAATAACGGCACGGGGAATAGTCTTGGAAGGATTGTCCACAAAGCCAGCGGGAGTCGTGGCGCATTCCACTCCAATAAACCCCCAAAAACATATGGAAACCACCATGATTATCAATTTAAAATCCGAAATTGTTGTGTATTGATCCGCCACAACTATATTTGCGGTATCGAAATGTCCAAATATTATGGCCGGTACAATCGCAAATGGAATAAATTTGAGAAATACCAGTATCGACTCGAGTTTCCCAGCAGATTCTACACTTCTACAGTTAACAGCAGTGATTAACAGCAACAATGAAATCTCGATCAGCAGTGTCATGGATGTGGATATGTTTCCAATAATGGGGGTCAGATAAGCTACGCAGGATACAACCACAACCGTAGTGCTCATCCAGGATATCAGCCAGTAGGCCCAGCCAATAAAAAAACTGGGCGTCATGCCAAATACCGCTTTGACATAGGCGTGAGGACCACCAACATGAGGATATCTGGAACAAAGATCCGCAAACACAAGAGCTAGTAATATGGCTCCCAGTCCGGCAAAAACCCAGCCATATATCCCGAATTTTCCATAGGGAGCTAAAGTAGACGGCAATATAAATATGCCAGATCCTATCTGACTCCCAAATACTATGGCTAAAACGGCCCCGAATCCCATTTTTTTTGACATGACACTCTCCAAAAACGCTGATTATAAACCAATATATGAGAAAAATCTAGATTTCCCATGAATATCTCCCAAAAAAATTTCGAATTTTATACGATATGCTTACCATTCTACGGATTCTGCAACACACGGATTCTGAAATGTATTAGGGTCATGTGTAAGGAAGGTTAGTCCTCTTTTATAACTTCTTGCTCTCCGCATAGGTAATGCCAAATCCACCATACAATTATGCCAAAACAATATACAACCTGAGCTATATACAACTTCTGCATAGAATGCTAGAGTGTAAGCTCAGTATTTTTAATTTTATGAGAGTGAATCCGCCAAATGCAAACAATAGGACCAAGCAAATTGTTTTTGTTTTTTTTATATATAAAATGCCGTTGCCAAAAAATATCCACAAAAATTAAGGAGAATAAGTTATGAGCACAAATAAATGTGTAAAATGGGGAAAAAAAGCCAATGATTTTTTTGAAACTGCTCCGGAGAATAGCATTATTCTAGATATTATTACCTCGTACGAATATCCTCGTCAATCCAGAGATGAGCTCGAAGAACTTGTTAATTCAATTAATAGCAAAAATATAAAAAGAAAAATAAAAAACATTAACATATTAGACACTTCCTATTTATATAGATACATTACTCCGATTTTTTCAAAATATTCAGATCCGGCCGTGCAAACTTTGTGGTTCTCCGAGAATCATCATATCCTTGAAAAACTGACTGTGGATACGGTTTTAAAGTCTTGGGTCGCCGAAATTAACACCGAAACATACGTAAGCTCTCTCAAACAAATAAGGATCGACTACGCCGGAGATGAAAACGGAAATGGCCTTGTGCAAGAATTCCGAGACCTCGTAATCGCCGATGCCTCGGTAATTGCCTATAAATACAATAAAAATCTTGAGAATTGCGCAAATTTCATATTGGAAAAATGTGCCTATGCCTATGCAAATTTTCGGGAAATAATAAACTTGATTTATCCAACGAAAATTTCCTGTCCTGTGCTATATGTGACCAAACGTTATCTTATGAATATAAATCACCTGCGTTATAAAACCTCAACCCAAAGCGAAGATGAGGCCGAATGTCTCTCTTCGGATCTCATTGCCATAAATCGGAAAGTTGCATCGTTTATAAATGAAAAAGTATCGAATGCATTTTTTTTTGTAATAGACAAACGCGACAATTACATCTACAAAAAACATGCCCCTGACGTTTCTGTTGGAAAAATAAATGCGAAAAACATCAATCTGCAAAAAGCCGAGGAGTTGGAACGCCAAAACAAATTATTGGTTCTCAGAATAAATGAATTGGAAAAATTCAATGCGCTCATATCGCACATCGCCCATGACGTCGTTTCTCCGCTGGCCAGTCTAAAAGCCCTAATGAGTACCGGCGGGAATTTTCATCCTCAGCAGCGCACCATACTAAAAGACGCCATAAACAGCATTGGCAACGTTGCCAATACGTTGCTGGACAGATATAAACAAAATCAAAAAGACAAATATCTACGGCAGGAACAGCATATTCTAGTTCATTTGGCCATATCTGAAGTGGTGAGTTCCAAAGTATATAAGCTTACCGAAAGAGATATTGTATTAAAATATGAAGCAGATTTGCCTCTTATTTTTACTTCCATCAAGGCGGATCCGGAAAATTTCAATTGCATGATTTCCAACCTAATCGACAATTCC
>JAITAC010000056.1 GCA_031284345.1 Holosporaceae bacterium
ATCGTCCTGACAACGGTCAAAACTGAACAACAGGCAGGGGAACTTTCGCAAAAAATCCTCGGGAAAAAGCTTGCGGCATGTGTTCAGATTCAGAAAATCAAGAGCCGCTATTGGTGGAATGGTGAGATAAAGTTTGGCAACGAGTATCTTCTGTTGATAAAAACCAAAACAAAATTATTTTCCGATCTTTCCAAGTTTATCGAGAAAAATCATCCCTACGAAACTCCGGAAATAGTGCAGATTCCGATAACCGGCGGATCAGAGAAGTATCTGGAATGGCCGGAGTCTGTCATTTAACTCGTGTACTCTAAACAAGAATAGCAGACGCAAAAATAGGATCATATTATGCCGCAGTTTATTGAAATCAGAGGCGCTCGGGTTAACAATCTGAAGAACATTAACGTTGATATTCCTCTGGGGAAAATTGTCGGAATCTGCGGAGTATCCGGTTCCGGGAAAAGTTCGCTGGCGCTGGGAGTGTTGTATTCGGAGGGATTCCGCAAATATCTGAACGCGCTGTCCGCCTACACCAAAAGACGCATTTCGCAGCCGAAAAAGGCGAAGATCGACTCGATCCGCTATCTGCCGTCCACGATCGCTCTGCGCCAGCGTCCTGCGATTCCGGGCATTCGAAGCACCGTCGGCACAATGACCGAAGTTCTCAACGTTATACGCCTGATGTTTTCGCGCCTGGGGAGCCATCCCTGTCCCAACGGGCATCTGGTGGAACCGTCTCTCGAAGGCATCAGAGACTGGGAATCTATCTGCTGCCCCCGATGCGGCGCGCGCTTTTCGTTGCCCGGCGCAGAATCGTTTTCCTTCAATTCCGACGGAGCCTGCAGCAAATGCGAAGGACTCGGTTTCGTGCGCATCATCAATCCCAAGAAACTGATTCCGGACGAAAATCTGACAATCGAACAGGGAGCTGTTTCTCCCTGGCGCATGATGGGACGGACTCTCACTCCGCTGGTGGTCAAGGAGTTGGGCGTGCGCATCGACGTTCCCTACAAAGATCTCACCGACGAAGAAAAACATATCATTTTGCATGGAGAAGAGGGCATTCATCAAGTTGTCTACGCCAGCAACAGTGGAAAGGCTGGTACGCTGAATGTCAACTACGAGAACGCCTATCTGGCGGTGATGAACAGCGCCAAAAGCTCCAGTGAGCTGACTTTGTCCAAGGTCGAGAGATATTTCGATACGGGGACATGTCCGGAATGCGGCGGCAGTCGGTTGAACTCCCGCATTTTGGGCAGCAGATTATGCGGACACAGCATAGGTGAAGTATCGTCTATGACCATCGGAGAATTGTGCGATTTCGCCGAAAAATTGAGGAACAATCCGCCTTCGGGAGTGGAAAAAATCACTGAAGAATTGCTGGGAGAGCTCCATATCAAGCTGGAAGTGCTGAACTCGCTGTGCGTATCGTATTTGGCCGTTGATCGACTGGGGAATTCACTTTCCAACGGCGAACTCCAGAGGATCCAGCTGGCGAAGATCATCCAGAACGACACAACCGGAGTGCTGTACGTATTCGACGAGCCCTCCATCGGACTGCACCCCATCAACATCGAAGGAATCGTGAAATCCATCCGATATCTGGCAGAAAACGGAAACACCGTAGTGTTTGTGGATCACAACACTTTGCTGCTGAAGGAGGCGGACCGGCTGATCGAGATGGGACCGAGTGCCGGAGAAAACGGCGGGCGTGTGATATGTCGCGGAAGTCCGTCGGAAATTATCGCAGACAAAAACTCGATCATCGGGCCATATCTTGCAGAGGAAGATGGCGCTTGCTTGGTCGAAGCTAACGACGACGTTTTCGAGCACGGAGCCATGAAAATTCGCGTGACGGAAAAATTCAATCTGAAAAATCTGGCGGCGCGGTTTCCAGTCAATAAATTATCTGTGGTTGCAGGAGTTTCCGGATCCGGAAAAACAACGCTGGTACTGGAATGTCTTGTGGAGTCGATCCGCGCCGGGAAAAATCTTCCGGATTTTGTGGGAAAATTGGACACAGGACGCATCAAAAACGTGCAATTCGTCGATGCGAGTCCCATCGGAAAAAACAGCAGATCCACCGTGGCCACCTATACCGGAATTTTCGATCTGATACGCAGACTTTTCGCCGGCACGGAGGGAGCGATCGCATCCCAATACACCGAAAGCTGGTTTTCCTACAACAACGTGCAGGGAAGATGTCCTGCCTGCGAGGGGCTGGGCGAGATGGATATCGACATACAATATCTGCCGGATCTTTCTGTGCCCTGTTCTGCTTGCAACGGAACCCGCTACGATGCGAAAATCGAGAAAATCCGCTACGAAGGAAAATCCATAGTCGATGTGCTGGCGATGACGGTTCACGAAGCCATCGCATTTTTCGAAAAAGAACCGAATATCCGGAAAAGATTGATCAACATGGAGCAAATCGGACTCGGATACCTGACTCTTGGAGAGGGAACTCCGGAACTTTCGGGCGGTGAAGCGCAGCGCATGAGATTGTCCATGGAAATCAACAAAGTGCATAAGCATACGCTGTTTGTGCTGGACGAACCGACAATAGGACTGCATCCAAGGGATGTGGAGGTTCTGATTCGCACTCTGAAGATCCTGATTGACCATGGAGCAACCGTCATCGTTATCGAACACGATTTGGATGTCATAAAAAACGCAGACTACATCATCGAAATGGGAGAAAAATGCGGCCCGGAAGGCGGAAAAATCATCGCAGCCGGAACTCCGAATGAAATTAGGAACAATCCGAAAAGCCTGATCGCCAAGTGGATGAAGTAATTTTGGCTAATTGATCACAGACCTAATTACAACTTGATCACAGTGGAAGAAATATCGAAGCATCGTACAAAATTAACTCCGCTTTGGTCGATGGCAAGATTTAGCTGCCAGATTTCAACGCCTCGGGCCAGTGATTTTTTTACGGCCTCCACAAGCGCGGCGCTGTGCTCACTTGGAGCTGGAGGAACGAATCTTGGCGCATCGAACATAAAACAGGTCAACAGAATCGCGCGATCGTTATCTTTCAGACTGTTACCGAGATCGCAAACATGTTTGATAAAACGTTCCAACGACGTTGGCGCTTGAGTATTTAGCGATTCGCTTTCTGAAAAAAGATAAAACAGAGGCATTTTCACCTCGATATAGCAGCGACCGACGTGAAAATCCAGCCGAGACAAACACAGTGTTTGCTCTCTATGCACATGCTCTTTGGCTTCGTTAAATAATCCCGCACTCAGAAAATGCTCCACGTATCTGTTGACGGCAGTTTGATTGATGCCGATCCAGGTTTTGCGTCGATCTTTTCCATATTTCCACAGAAAAGCTTCCACTGTATATAGAGTCTTCCTTTCCTGGTTGTTGGATTTTGAAAGCAGACACGGAACATTCTGAAAAACAACGTTCCCAACCTTTCCAGTGGTCGGACAATGGCATTTTTCGATCTTTCCATCTATCTCAACATTCATGATAAACCGATTCGGCCTGGATTTTATTAACCCGCCAATCAGCTGCTGTTCAAATTCAAATTTAGCGAAATGACTCATGATATGTTTTTTCACTCCATTAATTTGTTCTATAATTTTTGGATCTCAGCTTTATTCTTCCTCTTTTGCTCGTTTCATAAAGTTTTCGTAGTTAAAGGCTCTGCCAAGCGATAGGTTCCTTTTTTGGTTTTCAATATTTTCCCCTCTTGAAGCAGTTCGCAAAGCACTCTTTGCAAATGTCTATTGCTGATATGGAAGGCCATGGCCAGATCTTTCATGTTTGTAATTGGCTTATTTATGTAATTCATTTGGAAATGATACGTCAATCTGTTTTTCAAATTACCGGCCTGCGATTCATCCGGAGAAAAGGAAAATAATTTGTCCGTTAGGGATTTCGTTATGAATCGCAGAAATTTTGCGTCTTCCATTAACAGTGGTTTGTACTTAGCCATTTCGAATCCCAGGCAATAGGTATCATCGACGGAAGCTTCTGTAAAATTCGTAACAATGATTCTGACTGCAATCGCCGTATCACCCAGAACTATAAAGCCTGTACTCTGATTAATAAGGTAAATCAACCCGTCGTTTAACAGCGAGTAAACGCGAATACCACCCTCTACAACGAAAAGAAAATAATCGTGCGGCGGCGTTATTATTTCTCCTTTTTGGTATTTCAGTAATTTAAATTCGATATTTTCCGTATTAAAATACGACGAAATAGCGTGCTGCTCCAAGTAATATCGAATCCTATTGCGAGAGTTGATTATTTCCAATTTCTTACCTCAAAAGTGCTACTATCATGACATATGTCATATTTTTTTTCAATTTATATCGATAAGCTCAGGATAGAAGTAAATTGTTTCGGATAAAATTGATGGAAGAAAATAACGATGGAAAAGATTATAGAACAAACGCAGAGACTTTTGGAACTCATCGGGCACGACGAAAATCCGTTTGCCATGTATTTTACCGATGCGCGACCAAAAGACGGCTACAGCCCAAAGCCAGGACAAATTCTCTCGCGGGAACTGGAACGTGCCGGCCAAATCGACTGGGACAGAACCGCCAGTGAATATTCCTGCTTTATCGGTAAGATTTGGCTTGCCCGCAAAAACAAAAAGGCCGCATGGCTGAGCCAAGAAGAATACGGTTGTTGGGGCGTGTCTTTCTATTGCGGCATGTTCAGTCCACATCTGGAGATGGATTCGTTTTTCCTTTCTACAGGTATCCCGGGAACGCAGATTGAGGGAGAGCATTTCTTCCAGTCGCCGGAAGCTGCAACGGCGGCGCTGGAGGAATCAACGCCCCCGCCGGCCAAAGGGAAATACTGCGTCATGAAACCTCTGGAACAGTTCATCGATGAAGAAGATCCGTTGATCGTAACGTTTTTCGTCAGGCCGGAAGTTTTGAACGGTTTATATATGCTCGCCTGTTTTGCAATTAAAAGCCACCATGCCGTCGTTTGTCCGTTTGGTTCCGGATGCTGTAATATTGCCGCCTGGCCACTGGTATATCAACAACGCGGAGAAGAAAAAGCGGTGATCGGAAGCTTGGATCTCAGCGCGCGGAAATATCTAAAACCGGACGAACTTACATTCTCAATTCCATTTTCCATGTATCGAAAAATGCTAGACTCTATGGAAGAGTCTGCTCTGGCACGCCCGACTTGGGAAATCATGCGCAAAAAAGCGTCATTAAGTCGAAGCGTATGGGAAAAATACAACGAAAAACAATGAAGAGAATTTATTGTAAGAATACCAAACTTCACTTCGCTGTAGCACGGTACGGAGAAGTCCTCAAGTGATGGAGATTTTATTATAACGCCTTCTGTTATTTTGTTTATGGTCTTGTTTGTACTAGCCGGTATAATGCATTCACCTCTGGTTAAAGCACATAACGCTGATGAACATTCTTTTGTCGGTGAATTGCATGCTATTCTTGAAATTGCAACTATTACGCAGTTATTAATTATTGTGAACAGGTTATTCGGTTGGATCTAATCGTAGATTTGCTATTCCCATCTCTCATGCAAAGACTGATTTTGAGGCGATTTCGAATGTCATTGATCAAATTCTGTACACTTCATAAAGTCATTTTTGTTAGGTTCTGTTGACGTTATTTAATATATTAATATATTAATGTAGTATTTCGTGATATGCTTGATAGTGGAGAGGCAGCATGGAATTATCATTGGAGCAGTACGAGAAGATAAAAGGTTA